>NZ_KE992771.1:12665-33268 GCF_000466465.2 Clostridium sp. KLE 1755 | reverse complement strand
CCGCCCGTGGAGGAAACCGGTGTGCCGGCGGCGGGCTATGTTCTCCAGGGGAGCGGCGGTGCAGGTGTATTTTTTGCGGGTGCCGGTTATGCCGGGCATTCCGATGAGCCCAGGACTAAAACCGGCAGGGGCGTCTGCCGGTTTTATGGTCTCATCTCCATGGCATAAAAGGCACCCGCAAAAAACACACCTGCACCGCCGTTCCCCTGGAGAACATAGCCCACGCCGGCACACCGGTTTCCTCCACGGGCGGCTGGTGAGCAGGCAGGTGATGGAAGAATTCAGGAGGAAAAGAAAAAGGACTTAAAAGCGGTGGCTGGTGGGTTGGTTGACGTATTTGTTTTCGAACTTGGAGTAGACGATGGTCTGGCTGTGGTAGAGGCTGTAGTAGCCGGAGAGCATGTAGCTGGTGGCTACGGCTATGAGGAAGTAGTAGGCGTCGTCGAAGCCGAAGAGTTCGAAGGCTATGAGGATGGAGGTTACGGGGCAGTTGGTTACGCCGCAGAAAACGGCGATCATGCCAACGGCGGCGCCGAGGGAGGCGGGGAGCCCAAGGAGGGCGCCCAGGGTGCAGCCGAAGGTGGCGCCAATGAAGAGGGAGGGCACGATTTCCCCGCCTTTGTAGCCGGCGGATATGGTGATGACCGTAAAGAGCATTTTGAAGAAAAAGGCCCAGGGGATCGCTGTCCCGGAGAGGGCGTGCTCGATGACGGGCATGCCTGTGCCAAGGTAGTCCTGGCTGCCGCAAATGAGGGTGAGGAGTATCAGGAGCAGGCCGCCGGCGGCGATTCGGATATAAAGGTTTGAAAAGTATTTTTTAAACAGGGCCTCCCCCATCTGCAGCATCATACAGAAAAGGATGCTGAGAATCGCACAGCATATGGCCAGCAGCACCACCTTCAGCCCGGGGATCAGGGACAGCTCCAAATCATTCATTACATGGAAATTTTCGGTCTGTACGCCCAGGGAAAATGCAATTTTATGGGCAATGAGCGCCGCACAGATACAGGGCACCAGCGCCGCATAATACATAATCCCCACACTGGAAACCTCCATGGCAAAAAAAGCCGCTGCCATCGGCGTCCCGAAAAGCGCCGCAAAAGCCGCCGCCATGCCGCTCATCAAAATGATTTTTTTATCCTTTACATTAAAATGGAAGATATCCCCCAGCTTTTTGCCGATGCTTCCCCCAATCTGCAGCGCCGCCCCTTCGCGCCCCACGGAGCCGCCGCACAGGATCGTAATAATGGTGGAACTGAAAATCAGCAGCGCCATCCGGAACGGAATCGTGATCTCACTGTGAATGCTCTCAATCACCGAATCCGTCCCGCCGTTATTTTCAAAATGAAACGCCTTATACGTAAAAACAATAAGCAGCCCGCCCAGCGGCAGCGTCAGAAACATATAACGGTGCCCCATCCTGAAAGACGTAACCTGTATCAGGCACCAGGAAAAAAGCGAAGCAAACAGCCCCACGGCCACCCCCGTAACAACCCCAAACAATAGCCACCGAAAATACTGCCCCAGATTCCTGTATATCTTTTCCGCATAAGCCCTAAGCCAGTTCATAATGTCCTCCTCATTCTCCCTATCCATATCGCGCTGTCCAAAACAAACCATACATACCACATTTAACCAAAATCCCGCATTTACTCTTCCTATCCCCGCCCGCCACCCCCTGTCCTCCATACCAACTACAATTATACAACCTCCCGCGCATAACAACAAACCATTCAAACAGAATACAGCACAAAACCCCCATCCGTCAAATTTATCCCCATACAATCCCCAACCCTCCCCCTATCCGGAATACAAATTTCACCCTCCCCAATTAGCGCTTACAAATTATCCCTCTATTTAATCGTCCTTTTTACCTGAACGACTACCACTACGTAGCTCCAGGTGCTTCCGGCTGGTGTTCGGGGTCCGCTGTGTTCTCCGGGAGGCGGCGGGGCGGGTGGGTGTTTTGCAGGTGCCTTATATGCTATGGAGATGAGACCATAAAATCGGCAGCCCCACCTGCCGATTTTAGCCCTGGGCTCATCGCAATGCCCAGCATAACTGGCACCTGCAAAACACCCACCCGCCCCGCCGCCTCCCGGAGAACACAGCGGACCCCGAACACCAGCCGGAAGCACCGCATACCCCTCTGCGCACAAATGGGGGGATAAAGCACGAAAGCCCTTGACAATGCGGCTTTGCGGGCTATATAATACCGACATGAACACAGAAACAAAGGCCGTGATGAAGACAGTAGGCATGTTTGGAAAGTTGCAGCGAGCCGGCGCAGGTGGGAGGCCGGTACGAGTAAGACATGGTGAACATCACTTCGGAGCCGCAGGCTGAAAGAAAGCGCAGGATGCAGGAAGCATCCGGTTTTTCGAGTAGGCGACGCCGGATTTCCCCCGTTACGGGAAACCATATTTTCTTATAGGGACAGGTTTGGCAGCTGTTTTTATAAGCCGTATGATGTAACAGGTGGTACAACGAGCCTCAGACCTCGCCCTTTTACAAGAAAGGACGGGGATTTTTTTGTTTCAGACGCAGAATGGCGCAGGTGCCAGGAGATCTGAACTGCCATGCAAGACGGCGGACACGCGGCAGGACGCGAATTTATCAAACAGGAATGGCTGTATGCCGGAGAAAGAAAGGAAGAAGGAAATGTCACTTTACACTAAGGTAAACACAGACCTGAACTTCGTGGAACGTGAACACGAGGTGGAACAATTCTGGGAAGACAACAAAATTTTTGAAAAAAGCATGAAAATCAGGGAGGGCTGCCCGACCTATACCTTTTATGACGGCCCGCCCACCGCAAACGGCAAGCCCCACATCGGACATGTGGAAACCCGCGCAATCAAGGATATGATTCCCCGTTACCGCACCATGAAGGGCTATATGGTGCCCAGGAAGGCCGGGTGGGATACCCACGGGCTTCCGGTGGAGCTGGAGGTGGAGAAGCTTCTGGGCCTGGACGGAAAGGAGCAGATCGAGGAATACGGCATCGCGCCTTTCATTGAAAAATGTAAGGAAAGCGTATGGAAATACAAAGGCATGTGGGAGGATTTTTCCAAAAAGGTCGGCTTCTGGGCTGATATGGATGATCCCTATGTAACCTATCATGATGAATATATTGAATCCGAATGGTGGGCGCTGAAAAAAATCTGGGACAAGGGCCTTCTTTACAAGGGCTTTAAGATCGTTCCCTACTGCCCGCGCTGCGGCACCCCGCTGTCCTCTCATGAGGTGGCTCAGGGCTACAAGGATGTGAAGGAACGTTCCGCAATCGCACGTTTTAAGGTAAAGGATGAGGATGCCTATATCCTGGCATGGACCACCACACCCTGGACACTGCCTTCCAACGTGGCGCTGTGCGTGAACCCCGGGGAAACCTATGCCAAGGTAAAAGCTGCCGACGGCTATACCTATTATATGGCGCAGGCGCTTCTGGATACCGTGCTGGGCGATTTGAACAAGGAAAACCCGGAGGCGCCGGCCTATGAAGTGCTGGAAACTTATGTGGGCAAGGACCTGGAATACAAGGAATATGTGCCGCTGTTTGACTGTGCGGTGGAAACCTGTGAAAAACAGCATAAAAAAGCATTTTATGTAACCTGTGACAACTATGTTACCCTGACGGACGGTACCGGTGTGGTTCATATCGCGCCTGCCTTCGGTGAGGACGATGCCAATGTGGGCCGTAATTATGATCTGCCCTTTGTTCAGCTGGTGGATGCCAAAGGTGAAATGACAAAAGAGACTCCCTGGGCAGGTACCTTCTGCAAGGAAGCGGACCCGATCATCTTAAAGGAGCTGGCGGCGGCAGACCTGCTGTTTTCCGCGCCGAAGTTCGAACACAGCTACCCCTTCTGCTGGAGATGCGACACGCCGCTGATCTATTATGCGAGAGAGTCCTGGTTCATCAAGATGACCGCTGTCAAGGAGCACCTGATCGGCAACAACAATACCATCAACTGGATTCCGGAATCCATCGGAAAAGGACGTTTCGGCGACTGGCTGGAGAATATCCAGGACTGGGGACTTTCCAGAAACAGATACTGGGGAACCCCTTTAAATATCTGGCAGTGTGACTGTGGGGAAATGCTTTCCGTAGGAAGCAGGGAGGAGCTGGAGCGCTTAAGCGGCAATCCGGAAGCGAAGACCGTTGAGCTTCACCGCCCTTATATCGATGCCATCACCATCCCCTGCCCGAAGTGCGTCAAGCCCATGAAGCGTGTGCCCGAGGTAATTGACTGCTGGTTTGACTCAGGAGCCATGCCTTTTGCCCAGCATCACTATCCTTTTGAGAATAAGGAAACCTTTGAGCAGCAGTTCCCCGCGCAGTTTATTTCCGAAGCGGTGGATCAGACCCGCGGCTGGTTCTATTCCCTGCTGGCGGAATCCACGCTGCTGTTTGACCAGACCTCTTTTGAAAATGTAATTGTCCTGGGACTGGTGCAGGATGAAAACGGACAGAAAATGAGCAAGTCCAAAGGCAATGCGGTAGATCCCTTTGAAGCGCTGCAGGAATACGGCGCGGATGCGATCCGCTGGTATTTTTACTCAAGCAGCGCGCCCTGGCTGCCCAGCCGTTTCCATGGGAAAGCGGTTATCGAGGGACAGCGTAAGTTCATGGGGACGCTGTGGAATACCTACGCATTCTTTGTACTGTATGCCAATATTGATAATTTTGACGCTTCCAAATATACGCTGGAATTCGATAAGCTTTCCGTGCTGGACAAGTGGCTGCTTAGCCGCCTGAATACGCTGATCACGGAAGTGGATACCCGTCTGGATAACTATCAGATTCCCGAAGCGGCAAGAGCGCTGCAGGATTTTGTGGACGAATGCAGCAACTGGTATGTAAGAAGAAGCCGTGAACGTTTCTGGGCCAAGGGAATGGAGCAGGATAAGATCAATGCTTACATGACCCTCTACACAGCCCTGGTAACGGTGAGCAAGCTGGCAGCGCCCATGATTCCCTTCATGACGGAGGAGATCTATCAGAACCTGGTGAGAAGCCTGGACAAGAGCGCGCCGGAAAGCGTGCATCTGTGCGACTTCCCCACAGCCAATCCTTCTTATGTGGATAAGGAACTTGAGGAAGCCATGGAAGAGGTGCTGGACATCGTCGTGATGGGACGCGCCTGCAGAAATACGGCAAACATCAAGAACCGCCAGCCCATCGGAACCATGTTCGTGAAGGCCGGAACCGTCCTCAGTGATTTCTATAAGGAGATCGTGGAGGATGAGCTGAATGTGAAGAAGGTGGTATTTACGGAGGATGTAAGAGACTTTACCACCTATACCTTCAAACCGCAGCTGCGTACGGTAGGACCGAAATACGGAAAACAGCTGGGCGGCATCCAGAAGACCCTGGCATCCCTGGACGGCAATGCGGCCATGGATGAGCTGAATGCGGCAGGAGCGCTGAAATTCGACGTAAACGGCGTGGAAGTAAGCCTGACCAAGGATGACCTTCTTATCGAAATGACCCAGAAGGAAGGCTATGTATCCGAGGCGGATAATAATATGACAGTAGTTCTGGATACGAACCTGACGGAAGAACTCATCGAGGAAGGCTTTGTATATGAAATCATCAGCAAGATCCAGACCATGCGTAAGGAAGCGGATTTTGAAGTGATGGATCACATCAGAGTGTCCCTGTGCGGCAATGAAAAGGTGGCAGGAATCGCCGCCTCCAATCAGGAGTTCATTGCAGGCAAGGTTCTTGCGGATTCCATTACAGCAGGGGAAAACCTGGCTGAAAGCAAGGAATGGAACGTAAACGGTGAAAATGTGACCATTGGAATTGAAAAAGTACAGTAACTGTGCTGTGAACTGAACAGTTGCAAAGTACGGTAATTCGGGTTTTCAGGGGAGAAAGGCCGCCGCTTGGCTAAAGTGGCGGCTTTCTTTACCTTATTTTATCAGTTCTTTTTACAAAATTACTGTTTTCATTATTGGTAAATTGTTGTAAACTGTACGTATTGGGCGAACATGGGCAAAGGACAAAGCCCGGAAGTGCCGGAAAAGACCGTAATTAAAGAATATAAAGAGGATCGAGGAGGAAATACATGCTTAAGAAAACGGTATTACAGAAATTCGACAAAGAGCTTTTCAAGAACAGCGTTATATATAATGTGAAAACTCTTTACCGCAAGACCCTGGAGGAGGCTACGCAGCAGCAGATTTTTCAGGCGGTAGCCTATGCTATCAAGGATGTGATCGTAGACAACTGGATGAATACCCAGAAGGAATATGCGAAGCAGGATCCCAAGACCGTTTATTATCTGTCCATGGAATTCCTGATGGGCCGCGCGCTGGGAAATAACCTGATCAACCTGCAGGCCTATAATGATGTGGCCGAGGCCCTGGAGGATCTGGGTATCGATATTAATCTGGTGGAGGATCAGGAGCCTGATCCTGCGCTGGGCAACGGCGGCCTGGGCAGACTGGCTGCCTGCTTCCTGGATTCCCTGGCAACCATGGGGTATTCCGCTTATGGCTGCGGCATCCGTTACCGTTACGGCATGTTCAAGCAGGAGATCCGTGACGGATACCAGATAGAGGTTCCCGATAACTGGCTGGCAGATGGAAACCCGTTTGAGCTGCGCCGTCCCGAGTATGCCAAAGAGGTTAAGTTCGGCGGCTATGTCAATGTATACGTGGACGAAAACGGCCGTAATAACTTTAAACAGGAGGGATATCAGTCCGTAAAGGCGATTCCCTATGATATGCCGATTGTGGGCTATGGAAATGGGATCGTGAACACACTGCGCATCTGGGATGCGGAGCCGGTGGAGTGCTTCCAGCTGGAGTCCTTTGACAAGGGAGATTACCAGAAGGCTGTGGAGCAGGAGAATCTGGCCCGGAATATCGTAGAGGTCCTCTATCCCAATGACAACCATTATGCAGGCAAGGAACTTCGGCTGAAGCAGCAGTATTTCTTCATTTCCGCTTCCGTCCAGGAGGCCGTGGAAAAATACATGAGAAAGCATGACGATATCAGAAAATTCCATGAGAAGGTGACCTTCCAGCTCAATGACACCCATCCTACGGTGGCAATTGCCGAGCTGATGCGTATCCTGATGGATGATTATTATCTCACCTGGGATGAAGCATGGGCTGTGACCACCAAAACCTGTGCCTATACCAACCATACTATCATGGCGGAAGCCCTGGAAAAATGGCCCATTGAGCTGTTCTCAAGGCTGCTCCCCAGAATTTACCAGATCGTGGAGGAAATCAACCGCCGCTTCATAGCGCAGGTTTCCCAGCAGTATCCGGGAGATCAGAACAAGATTGCCAAAATGGCCATTATTTATGACGGACAGGTGAAAATGGCACACCTCGCTATCGTATCCGGCTACTCTGTCAACGGCGTGGCAAGGCTCCATACGGAAATCCTGGAAAAGCAGGAGCTGAGAGATTTCTATGAAATGATGCCTGAAAAGTTCAACAATAAGACGAACGGCATCACACAGAGAAGATTCCTGCTTCATGGGAATCCGCTGCTTGCACAGTGGGTAACGGATCATGTGGGCAATGACTGGATTACTGATCTGTCCAAAATCAGCGGCCTGAAAATTTATGCCGAGGATGAAAAAGCACAGCAGGAGTTCATGAATATCAAATATCAGAACAAGGTGCGCCTTGCCAGATATATCCTGGAGCATAACGGTGTGGAAGTGGATCCCCGTTCCATTTTCGATGTGCAGGTAAAGAGGCTCCACGAGTACAAGCGCCAGCTGCTGAATATCCTGCATATTATGTATCTTTATAACGAACTCAAGAACAATCCCCAGATGGAGTTCTATCCCAGGACTTTTATCTTCGGGGCCAAGGCGGCGGCGGGCTACCGCAACGCAAAACTTACCATTAAGCTGATCAACGCGGTAGCGGATGTGGTGAATAATGACCCTTCCATTGGCGGCAAGATCAAGGTGGTATTTATAGAAGACTATAAGGTTTCCAATGCAGAATGGATTTTTGCCGCAGCAGATGTGTCCGAACAGATTTCCACGGCAAGCAAGGAAGCATCCGGAACCGGAAATATGAAATTCATGCTCAACGGTGCGCTTACCCTTGGTACCATGGACGGCGCCAATGTGGAAATCGTGGAAGAGGTAGGAATGGAAAATGCCTTTATCTTCGGTTTAAGCTCCGACGAGGTTATCCGTTTTGAGAACTACGGCGGATATAACCCCATGGATATTTTCAACAACGATCCTGACATCCGCAGAGTGCTGATGCAGTTAATCAACGGAACCTTTGCCCCCTATGATACGGAGCTGTTCCGCCCGCTGTACAATTCCCTTCTGAACACACAGAGCACCTCCAAGGCGGATATGTATTTTATCCTGAAGGATTTCAAGCCTTATGCGGAAGCACAGCGCAGAGTGGAGGCAGCTTACAGGGATGAAGCAAACTGGGCAAAGAGCGCAATCCTGAACGTGGCCTGCTCCGGCAAATTCAGCTCTGACAGGACTATCCAGGAATATGTGGACGATATCTGGCATCTGGATAAGGTAGTGCTGCCTAAGAGAGTGGAGAAGCCGAAGGCAAAATAAGAAAAGCAGCCGGTTGGTTAAAGAAGAGATTAAAATATCGTTAATCTTCAAAAAATAAGACAGGATGCCGCCGCCTGACGTGAAGCTATGTAGGAATTTTGTGGCATCAGTGTGGAAAAAGTAAATAAGATTATGGAAGATTAGCAATACGGAACCGGATTACTTATTCTTCAAATTCGGGTCAACTAAAAAGTAAGCAACAGATTTCGTATATTTTAAATTGTTAAAAGAGAAGCATACGGACAGTTTATCAGTCCCGGGGAGTGTAATACTTTCTGAATCCCGGATGATTTGCTGCCATATGCTTCTTTTTTTATAGCGGAGTACTCTATGGGACGAAAAGTAACAGCAGGATGCATCAGCCCTTAACGGCACCGCCGGTAATCCCCTCCACCAGCTGGTTGGAGAACAGAAAATAGATAACAATAATGGGTACCAGCGTTATCATTACAGCGGCAAAGGAAACGTTCATATATTTGATAAATTCATTCAGATAGTTATAAATAGCCAGAGGGAGTGTCCGGACATTTTTTCCGCCCAGAAGAACCATGGGCATATAGAAATCATTCCACTCGCCTATGGCGGTGATTAATGCAACGGTGGATATTACCGGTTTGCAAAGGGGAAGGATTATCTGTGCAAAGATACGCAGTTCACTGGCTCCGTCAAGCCTTGCCGATTCATCCAGTGCTGTTGGGACTGTCCTGAAAAATTTTTGGAAGATATATACGGACAGTGATATACCGGATGCATATACAAGGATCATGCCGGGAAGCTTATTCAGCAAAGAAAGCTTTTTCAGGATAATGAACAGCGGCAGTACGCTTACCTGAATGGGAAACATCATGCCGAACAGGAAATAGGAGGTGAGGAACGGCTTTCCCTTAAACTCATATCTGGCAATGCCGAAGGCGGTCAGCGCGGCGAGGAGAACGCAGCCGGTAGTGCCGCAGCCAGTCAGGATGATGCTGTTGAAGAAGTACTTTCCAAATTTGTCCTTCGTAAATATTTCCACATAACTGTCCAGTGAAAAGGCCTGCGGCCATCCAAAGGTATCATTAAGTATATTCGTTTTTGTCTTAAAGGAATTTAAAAGTGTGGAGAGAAGAACGAATATGGTGATACTGGTAAAAATAAGCAATAATATCGAAAAGAACCAACGCACAAGCCGGGAGGTTGTGGAGATGATTTCTTTATTTTTTCCTTTCCGTGCCATATTGTCCTCCTTATGTATCATATTCAAATTTAGTTAATACCTTATTCTGTATGAAGGTAACAATCATGATAATAATAAACATGGTAACGCTGATGGAAGCGCCGAAGCCCAGGTTTACTTCTCCGCTGAGCACGCTCCCGAAGGTATACCTGTAAAATACCAGGTTCACGAAATCCAGCGAACTGTTTACCCCTCCGGTAGGACCGCCCAGCATAAAGGGAATATCGAAGACACCCAGTGCCCAGATGGAACTCATGACAATGATGGAGGAGCAGGCGGGAAGGGAAAGCGGGATCAGGATTCTTGTAAGCCGCTGCCCCTCAGAGCAGCCGTCAATTCTGCTCGCCTCGATAATGTCCTGGGGAATATCCATCATATTGGCATAAAAAATCATCATTCCCGAAGCGGCGCCCTGCCAGATAACAAGCGCTATCATGATTTTAAAGGATAGCTTAGGATCCCCTACCCATGCGCTTATGAATTGATGGAGTCCCAGTTTTTCAAAAAAAGTATTCAGGAAACCGATAGTCGGGTTAAACATCATTGTGGCAAAAAAGCTTACGATGGTGGAACTAATGACGTAGGGCATAAAAATCATGAATTTATAGTATTTGAAAAACGGTATTTTAAGATAGAACAGATAAGCGACGAGGAACTGGAAGGGCGTGATAATAAACCATACGCAGAGCAGATATTTCAAGTTGTTTTTAAGGGCATTCCAGAACACGGGGGCGATTCTTGTATTGGTAAAAAGAGTTTTGAAATTCTCGATGCCGATAAAATTCATTTCACCTAATCCCGACCATTCAAATACCGAAAGATATATGACATAAATAATGGGAAGGATGATAAAAACTGTATATGCGATAAAGCCCGGGGCAATAAAAAAGAGATAGGGCTTCTTTTTTCTACTTCTTTCCTTCATAAGCAAATCTCCAGTCTGATTAAAAAAGCCTGATACGGACCTGTATCCATACAGGTCCGTATACCGCTTTGGTTATTGCATTTCTTTAGCTAAATCCTCCATTAACTGATCCACTGTAATATCTCCCACGAAAAGTTTGGGGAAGTATTCTTCCGTGATGGCATTTCCCGTACCTCCTTCTATGGAATATTTGGAAATGAGGGACTGCCAGCTGGTATAAACATTATCACAGTCAGATATTTCATTGGCAATCGGGTTGGCGGATTGGATTTCAGGACTTCCGGATACGGCTCTTTGCACCTGTACCCATGTTGTCTGCGCCTCCAGAGATGCGCAGTACTGGGCAAATGCTTTGGCAGCTTCCGGGCTTTTAGTATCTTTATAGATGGAAAATCCGTTGGCGCAGGTACCAACCATACCAGTAGTGCCGTCTTCTGCGGGAATCTGGAATGCACCATAATTCAGGTCGGGGTTATTGGATTCAATACTGGACATTTCCCAGGAACCGCCGATAAACATGGCGGCTTTTCCCATTGTAAAGGTCAGAATGGCGGCGGAACCATCGGTAACGCCCTTATAGTTCTCACCATAGTAGCCTTTGTCCGCCCATTCAATCAGTTTGTTGAGGGCATCCTTGGCCGGCTGATCCGTGAGCTTTACGGAGTAATCGGACAGACCCTTTGTATAGGCAGGGTCCATAGCGGATAACACAGGTTCAAAGATGAAAAGTACGCTGCCGAAGCTGGTAGGGGAGAAGGAGATGGGGATAATGCCGGCTCCCTTTTGTTTTTCCAAAAGCGCTTCAAATTCACTGAATTTAGTTGGGATTTCCCAGCCGTTTTCTGCAAAGAGGTCTTTATTGTAGAAACATGCGCGTGTGTCCATGGTAAGCCAGGGAACTGAATAAACCGTGTCATTGATTGTAGCGAGCTTCATGCTGTCTTCCGTCAATGCACTGAAATCCAGATTGCTGATATCCATCAGCACGTCATTTTTCACATAATCCTGCATATTCGTGGTAGCTGTTCCGTTTGTCCAGAACAGATCCGGCGCTTCACCGGACTGGATTGCGGTGGTGAGAAGGCTGTAATAGGTATCTCCGTCTTTAATTTCATATTCAACTTCCACATTGGGATATTTTTTCTGGAAGCCTTCAATAACGGCAGCTAACGAATTTTCAAAGGTGGTTCCATGTTCCCAGATGGTCAGGGAGCCTGTGATATCTTCCTCAGTGGAGGCATCGTCAGAGGCTGCGGATGTTTGCTCAGCGGCGGCCTTGGTAGTTTCTGCTTCCGGGGCGGCTGTTTCAGCGGTATTTTCCGTGGATGGTGCAGGTGCGGTGGATGATGAATTACCGCAGGCCGTAAGGCCGCCTGCCAGAAGAGCCGTGCATGTCAATAGTGCCAGAACTTTTTTCCCTTTCATAATGAATCCTCCTTATATTTGCTGCAACCTCGAGATTATGTACCCATTATATATTTTTTAAAATGCAAGGCAATTAACTTTCCTATGATTGGAGTTCACAATATTATCCAATTCCGTACGGCACAGGCGGTAAAGTTACCAATTTTCTTTTTTATTCACGATTTTATCGGAAAGTCCGCCGTTACGCCTGTTTGATTGTAAATAAAAAATGGGTATGCTAGAATGAAAAATATTTGGAAGCTGTCTGGTTCAATCACGATTACAATATTTATAATGATTCAGCGGGGATGTGCAGCCGGCAATAAAACAGAAAGTGGGAGGAAAGAATATGCGGAAAATGAATAGTATCAAAGCAAAGCCGTTATCGATCAGCCTAAAGCTCCATGTAGTGCTGTATTATATTTTCCTTATTATAGCTCCCTTTTTACTGCTGGTTGCTCTGTCCGTCAATATTATGTACAAGTATACCTGCAGAATCTATGGAAAATATCTGGTTACCAATCTGGCATCCACACAGGAACAGCTGAATACGGCTTATAACAGGTATCGTGATACTTCTATGACGCTTTATTTGAATAAAACAGTTGCCATTCTGGAAAAGAAAGATCTGTCCGCGGGGGAATGGGACAGGATAAGAGTGGAAATGAGCAATATGTGCGCATCTAATGCGGATATGGCGTCCATGCAGATCGATTCCCATGACACAATGGTGCACGCAGGAACTTCCAATGCGAAAATTGTTGAATATGTTAACGGGAAAAAGGAAGAGATTATTGCGGAGGGGGGACGGATGATATGGCTTCCTGAAAGCTTTTACTCTCCGTATCCGTTCGGAACCTATAAGTATGTAATTGCCAGGTCTTTGAATACTGCGGAAAAGAAGAATCTGGGAATTATGTATATGACCGTGGATAAGGAAATTTTTGATAATGCCTTTGCTACCATCAATATGGAAGGGGCGACAACCTATATTATACATCCCTCCGGTACGGTGTTGTATTGTTCGGATATAAAGCGGCTGAATGAACCGTTTGATATACCGGATGTAAAGGATAAGACGGGATTTTTTACGGAAAAGGTAGGGGGTGAAAACTGTCTTGTGGCATATGCAAAGTCATATAAGACGAATTGGCTTCAGCTTGCTATTGTACCGGTAAATTCTCTTTTTTCGGATTTTAAACCGGTTGGGCTCAGTGTTTTGTTTATTGTCAGTGTTTATGTCGTCCTTATCTTTGTCATGATTATTTTGATGAACCGGCATATTGTCCGGCCGATCCTATCGCTGACGCATGCAATGGATACTTTTGCAGAAGGAAATCTGCAGGTGAGCGCTGAGGAAACCTGCAGAACTAAGGAGATTAAAACGCTCTTCATACATTTTAATACTATGACGAGGAAGGTACATGAACTGATTCTGGACAATCGGCGGGTGGAGCGGGAAAAAAATAATTTTGAGATGCAGGTACTGATTTCGCAGATGAACCCGCATTTTATATATAATTCCCTGAATACGGTAAAATGGCTTGCCGTGATCAATAAGCAGCCGGTGATTCAGAAGGTTACGGATTCACTGATCTATATTTTGATGCAGATTACCAATAAAGGAAGCAGCCTTCACCGGCTTACGGACGAAATCAGGCTGCTGGAGAACTATACTGTAATCCAGAAAACGAGATTTATGAATTTTGATATTGCATATTCTATATCGGAGGATACGCAGGAGCTTCTGATACGGAAGTTCCTACTGCAGTCGATTGTGGAGAATGCGATAATACATGGCTTCAGCAGAGGAAAGCTGAGTGATGGAAGGATAGAGCTGAAATCATACAAGGAAGAGGAACGGCTTCATGTCATCATACGTGATAACGGCAAAGGATTTGATGTGCAGGAATGGGAAAGCAGAGAAGAGCCGGCGGACAAACAGCATACGAATGTGGGAATTAAGAATATACAACAGATAATAAAGCTGGAATACGGGACTTCCTATGGTCTGTTTATGGAAAGCGAGCCGGGGAAGGGAACCTGTGCGCATTTTATTCTGCCGGTTTTGGAAGACGGGGAGATGGAATGATAAGAATAATTATTATTGATGACGAGATATTGGCCAGGATAGGAATCCAGACCTTTTTGGAAAACAAACAGAATATAGCGGTGCAGGGAACTTTTTCTTCGTCTCTTGATGCGCTTGTTTATCTGCGCGAACAGGGGCCGGTGGATATTGTTATTACAGATATAGAAATGCCGGACATGGACGGACTTATCTTAATTAAAGCAGTAAGGGAGGAAAACCTCAGTACAGGGATTATTATTGTAAGCTGCCATGATAATTTTTCTTATGCCAGGGAGGCTCTGGAACTGGGAGCCGACAGTTATATATTGAAGCAGGAGGTGACAGAAGAGAAGCTGTACAGCATAATTGAAAAGATTAATGCCGAAAAGATCATTCCCAGGCTGGCGGAAAAGTCAGGGGAGGTAAAAACAAAATGGGCCAATGAAAAAGGTACACAATGTTTCAGCTATGCGGTCGGAGTATTGAGTATACATAGTGCGGAAAGTATGGAGGCTTCCCTGCTGTCGGGAAATGTGGATCGGACCATGCTGATTCATTTACTGGAAAATATTGTGGAAAAAGAAGGAATGGGAACGTTTTTTTCCCCTTATAATAAAGAAATGTTCATTTTGTTTCAATTCCCCAAACAGATGGAGGAAGCAGAAAAAATGGAACTGCTTCGGAAAAACTGCAGTGATCTGCGGCAGAATGTGAGGCTGTTTATCAATGAAAGACTTATGATAGGCTGTAGCCGTTTCTTTGAGGAACTGAAGGAAATCAGAGCTTATTACCAGGAGGGGCTGGAACTGCTGAGTCTGGATTTCTATGAACGGGAAAGCTGTTTTTTTATGGCTGACAGGCAGCAGACGGAACGAAAAATCTCCCTTGCGTTGAATGTGGACAGCTTCCTGGAGCCGGGATGGCTGGAGGAATTTAGCAGGGAGCTGAACTTATTTTTCGATTTCTATGGCAGCAGGCGGACGGATGTGGAGAGCGTGAAAAGCGATCTGTTTCACCAGATGAACCAGTTTATTTATGCGTTGGCGCAGAAATACAGTCTGGCCGGCCAGATGATATTAGAATTTGCCGTCAGAATGGAAGGTATAATGAATGCAGCCGGGAGAAGCTTACTGGAACACAGGCTGAAGGCGGATATGGCCGAGCTTTCAGAGGAACTTTTAAAAAGGCTGGCTGATGACACAATGGAAACGGTTTTGCAGTATATTGAGGCTCATATCTGTGAACAGGTTCCATTGACGGAAGCGGCAGCACAGAGCTTTATGAGTGTTCCGCATTTCTGCAAGAAGTTTAAGGAATATACGGGAGAGACCTATGTGAAATATATTAATAACAGACGGGTGGAGAAAATCAAGGAATATCTGGATTGTGGGAGCTGTTCTTTAAATGAAATTGCGGCAGAAATGAATTTTCAGAATATGAATTATATGATCCGGCTGTTTAAAAATGTTACAGGCATGACAATTCGGGAATATAAGAGAACGGTTATCCGCAATAATAAAAAGCCTTCGAAATAGAGGAAAAAGCCGACGGATTTATCCGGCAGCTTTTTCCTGATGATGCGCCCGGCGGCGTACGTTTACTGCTATCAGTTTTCCGGTATACTCCAGGCATAGGGAACCAGGGTAACGTCATTAAGTATGCCATAAGCGTCAGGTACTCTGATTTCTTTCTGCCAGCGGCTGAAGGAGAGCGGATGACAGTTAGAATATGCAAGGAGGGCATTCAGAAGTGTGGAAGCGACGGTAATGCACAGGGTATTCACCCCGCTGTGCAAATAGCTTCCGATATCGATCAGTGAGGAAGACTGGTTTACAGTAATTTCCTGCTGATTGACAACAATGCTGAAGCTGTCACAGACATCTCCGAGGTTCAGGAGATAGCCGATGCCATCCTCCCAGCCATTATCCAGGGAAAAGGAAATACGGTAAGTACCAATTCCTGATGTGAACTCCTGGCCGGGAAGCTCTTTCCAGGGAACCAAATGTTCCAGGGAAAAGAAGGTCTGTATGCTTTTTATACTTTCATTGGGAACCGGACTTTCCGACCACTTTTCCAGGGTAAGTTCCCAGCCTTTTAAAGGGATGGAGGCAGGAATCGCAGTAAAGCCGGCGGATACCACCTTTTTATCGGAAAAAGGAACATCAATCTGGGCGCCTGTCAGTGATTTCAGAAGTATCTGCTGTCCGTCGGTATATTCAGCCCAAAGTTCAGGCAACACCGTATGGAGTCCGGGGAAAGCTGTGTCAAGATATCCGGGTTCTCGTATCAAAGCGATGATACAGCTGTCGTTTTTATCCAGACGGAGACGGAGGGTTACCGTTGTGTCCGTAGATTCGTAGGCGGCAATGGGGGTAATCCGTCCGTCCCATGCATTCAGCAGGAATGGCACGCCGCTGCCGTGAAGCGTCACATCTGTTTTAACAGCAGCCATTTCCCGGGCCAGAGGATAAGTGTCAGCATCCCCGTAATTATAAAAATAATAAAAATCGGCCTGTTGTGTCTGCCTGTGGACATTCAGCATTTTGGAGGGACTGTGGTACCTGGCATTGGGAAGAATCCCGAGTTCCAGGAGGACGGAGGGAACATTCCGGACGGAATCCACCTGCTTTACCAGAGGAAGCCGAAGCATTTCTTCTATGATGGGATAAATGTCCTTTTCCAGATGAAAGGCGGACTGACCGGGCAGCGTTCCGATAAACAGTACTGGCAGTCCGGCTTTTGTAAATTCCAGCAGCTTCAGCGCAGTAGAATAGGGCAGAAACTGCTGCGCATTCAGCAGAAGTGCCTGATAAGCGGGACCGTCGGGAGCCAGGCGCCCATCGGACACGCAAAGGCCGGAAAGCTCCAGTGAGGAGGGACTGACGAAATCATAGGTATAGCCCAGCTGCTCCAAAAGCCCGTCGTCATCATACAGCTTGACAGCGTGGTTGAAATCAATGATTTCCTCATAGCTATGTCTGTAAACTGCGAGATCCATTTTGCTGCTTCCCTGTCTTAGGACAAGTTGGTTTCTGGCCAGAAAGTCTGTATATAACCTGGCATGCAGCCAGTTTGGCTGACAGCTGCTCCAGTTATTGGAAAATTCGCTATAACCCATGGTAGTATAGCCGGGCCAGTGGGTTCCCGGAAGAAAACCATTCTCGTTTCCCTCTCCCTCATAAAAACCTTCGTAGGAGTAACCATGGAAAACAGCCTGATTGACACCGCATGAAAATGCCCGCCCCATATGCCATAGCTGGTTGCCCCAGGTCTGCTGGTAATTGCCGGAATTTATGCCGCCGTTACCGCGTCCGTTCATTTCTGCAGACGCCTCTATGGAATAAATCTGTTTTCCTGACAGATGCATGCTGCCTGACTGTAACCGGTAAAAATCCAGGATATCTCCGCCGTACAGAGTTTCGGTTTCCGGAATGGTTACATACATGGCCGTCTGGGCCAATTCCAGGCTTTTTCCGTAGGAGGTCTGATAACGCATGTTGATTTCATGGCGTTCACAGAATTCGGTCAGGGGTTTGAGGTGGTTTTCAATATATAGTCTTGTGACAAATTCATGATAATCATTAAGAATCTGTTTATTATATTCATCAAACCTGAAATCCGGTTCAGGAAAAGAGACAAAGCAGCCAGGACTGTCTTCGTCATATAGGGCCGGAAGGTAGGGAGCAAGGTCGTAACCATTGTCTGCAAGGAAGGAATCAAGAAAGCCTCGGGTCCAGTCCAGATGGGTCTGGAATTCCAGGGAATCAATGAACATGGAAACAGTATGCCTGAAATTATCACCAAAACATGGAATCAGTTCTTTTTCCCAGTAGTCGGTTAAAAGCTTTGTGGCCTTGCGGCTGTAATGATCCAGCTGCAGGTTCTGGCAGGTTTTGTTTCCTGAGGGATGTTCCCACCAGGCGAAAATTACATATTCTCCATCCTCCTCAGGAGTAAAGGAGAGACTCCAGGAAAGAGGATCCGATTTGTCAGCCAGAACTTCCCTGTTAAGGAGAAAGGCACGGGCGGAAGAATGGACAAGGGTATGGGAAGGCTTATCTGCATATTTTGCACAGGTGACAGCAGCCAGACGAGGGATGCAGCCTACGGAGGCGGCATCTGCTACGGCTTGCTCTGATACAGGAACGGATCCTGAAAAAGGAGCAGCTTTGGTAATGCCGTCAATCCAGGCACAGTCGGTTTCCATCTGGGCACCATGTTCCGGATTGGATGCATCCGTAACGGAAGGCAGCGCCAGGGGCCAGAAGGGTGTCATGGAAAAATCAATGGTAAAATTATATTTTCCAGCGGTTTCCAGGATGTGTTCGGCAAAAGCCTTCCATCGGGGCGTACCCCACTCTATGGTTAAATCACCAGGGATGTCAAAGCGAGGCATGGGGACCACCTCCGCACCGCCAAAGCCGGCTTCTGCCATAGAGCGGATATCATTTTCTATACCGCCCATGCTTAGATAGGCGGAGGGCAGCCACCAGCGTATTCTGGGGCGGGTGTTTCCTGCAGGACTGCGGAATTCTTCCGCAAAGCCGGCAGAGGTATTATAATGAGACAGCCTGGGGCATATTGGTTCGGTAGTATATGCTTTCATTGGATTCCTCCTTTTATGTAAATAAAATATTGGCTACAAGTCCATTATAGGTGCAAAGCAGGGATTTCCGTATTTAGGGAAATGACAAAATATACCGCTATTTATGTAATAAAGTGACAGGAGAGGTTTATGGGAAAGAAAAAAGATACTGAGATTATTAATGAATGGATCCTGCTTGAAAAGACGGAAAAAAACAGGAACCATGAAAACAGAGACGGTTATATGACAAACCTTTCCCGGAACAGATATGGGGAAATGGAGGATGTTTTTGGAGGGACAAAAAGGCATCGGACCATACGTGCCGTCCAGGCCTTTGATAAAGAGGAGCAGGTAAAGGTGACGATGGAAACGGTTCATGCCACAGACAGGGAAAACGGTATCCGGTATTTTCTTACAGCATTCCATAATCATGATTTTTTTGAGATGATCTATGTGTACCGGGGACAGTGCACCACAACGATTGAGGGAAAGGCAGGAACTCTTTATGAAGGAGATATCTGCATTTATAATCTGGAGGCGGTGCATCAGCTTGGAGTTGAAGATGAAAATTCGGTGGTTTTTAATATTATTATGAAGAAGGAATGGTTTTACAATACATTGATACCATTGATGGATAATACAAATCCGATATCGGGTTTTTTTATAAAGGCACTATATCATATCGCTTCTCCGGCAGGACATCTTGTGTTCTCCCTGACGGAAGGAGGGGAGTCCGCCTTTTTCCTGAATAAGCTGATTGCGGAATTCTGTGAGAAAAAGGAAATGTATCAGAATATGATCTATACCAGTCTGTCGGGTCTTTTTATATCACTGGCGCGTCAATACGAGAGCAGGATAGCGGATCGCAGCATTGGGGAGGATAAGGTGGATATGATACGGATTATCACTTATATTTCAATGAATTACAGGGATATTACGCTGAAAACTCTGGCGGAATACTTTAACTATACCGAAAGGACAATGATGCGCCTTATCAGAAAATATACTTACCGGACCTTTACGGATATTGTAACGGAATTCCGGATGAACAGGGCTTGCCTGCTATTGAAGGAAAACAGGCTGTCTGTTGAAGAAATTACTGCAGAGCTGGGGTATGGAGACAGAAGCTATTTTGACAGGGTATTTGGGCGGTATTATCATATGACACCGGCCAGATACAGAAAAGAATACAGCAAATGATATTGTAAGTATTCCGAAGGTTAGAATATTTGTTCAAAATATTTATTATATTAATTGACAACTAAACATTAATAAAGTATCATTTTTATATTCTTATTTATTAGTGCATTCGCACATTCTGGCAGTTTCTGCCGAAAAATCACATTTAAAACGGCAGGAAATGCAGAAGCTGTTTTTACAGGGGCCGCTGCCTGTATCCCTGCCTGTATAAGGAGGAACAAATGAAAAGACGGACATGGATTGCCGAAACGCTGGACGATGCCGGGGCTAAGGCCCAATATGACGGTCATGTAAAGCGGATTCTGGGCAGCAGGCAGGTTCTGGCGCGTATCCTGAAGGGAGCTGTGGCGGAATATAAGGATTATTCACCGCAGGAAATAGAAGCGTGGATCGAACCGGGAATTGAAATTGCCAATACCTTGCTGCGACCGGGAGAAAAGGAGAATAAAATGCTCCTTATCACGGGGGATAATACGGAAAGCAAGGTTCCGGGAGAAGGAACCGTGACCTATGATATCAGATTCCGGGCATACGTCCCCAAACGGAGAAGGGCGGAGACGGTAAAGCTTCTGGTTAATATAGAAGCCCAGAAAAAGTTCTATCAGAAATACCGGATTGTGACCAGAGGG
>NZ_KE992771.1:0-12565 GCF_000466465.2 Clostridium sp. KLE 1755 | reverse complement strand
TCAGAAATACCGGATTGTGACCAGAGGGATATTCTATGGAGCGAGGATGCTGTCGGAACAGCTGGACAGAGAATTTACAGATGCAGAGTATGATGATTTGAAAAAGGTCTGCAGTATCTGGATCTGTATGAATGCGCCTGCGCATATAGGAAACGCCATGACAGAATACAGGATCTCCAGAAGAAATATCCTTGGCAGGATACCTGAGAGGAAAGCGAGCTATGATAAGCTTTCGGTGGTCATAATCTGCCTGAATGAAAAGGATGACAAGAATCAAAGGGGTGGGCTGCACGGATTTCTGAATACGCTTCTTTCTCCTTCGATGAGCGTTACGGAGAAAGAAGAAATACTGGCGAGAGATTATGGGATTGTAATGGAACAGGAAATGGGAGAGGAGCTGAGACAGATGTGTAATTTGAGTGAAGCAATTGAAGAAAAAGGCATTGAAAAGGGGATTGAAAAAGGGATTGAAGAGGGAATAGAAAAAGGAATCAATCTGACGAAAAAAGTATTGCGTTACGTCAGAGAGGGCAGGAATAATGAGGAAATCGCAGAGTTGTGTGGTATTACTATAGAACAGGTCCATGAAATTACGGAAGACTAAAACGAAAAGCAACCTGTCATTGGCAGAAGGAAAATGATAGTGGCCAGTGAGAACGGGACAGTCCTGTGATGCGGATAGTTTTGTCCGGTATTTCAGGCATTCTTTAGGCCTGTGTTTGAAACGCTCAAACCGGAAAAGGGATGGAGTACGGACAATAATTATAGATTAGATGCGGAATACAACGAAATGGTGTATGATTAAAGGGGCCGGCTTGCGGATGCCCCTTTTAGGAGGAAGAAAATGAGAAAACCGAATTTGATCTATATTTTAGCGGATGATATGGGGTATGGGGATATTTCCGCACTGAATGAGCACTGTGGCTTTAAAACGCCGAATCTGGATGAAATGGCGGAAAACGGTGTTTGCTTTACAGATGCCCATGCAACCGCCGCCGTCTGTACGCCGTCCCGTTATGGAATTCTTACTGGCCGCTATAATTGGCGCTCCCGGCTGAAATCCAGTGTGATGGGCGGTTATTCGGAGGCTCTGATTGAAAAAGGAAGAAAAACGCTGGCTGATATGCTGAAGGAAAACGGTTACCGGACAGCTATGGTGGGAAAGTGGCATTTGGGGATGAATTTTGCCAAAGAAGAAGGATTTGTGGAAAAACCGGATTTTGGGGTATGTGATCATGTGGATTACCACGGAAAAATAGAAGGCTCCCCAATCTCTAATGGTTTTGAATATTTTTACGGCATTAGCGGATCTTTGGACATGCCGCCATATATCTATATTGAAAATGATCATTTTACAGCGCAGCCGGATCATGTGACAAAAGGAACCGGTAAAGGTTTTTTCAGGGAAGGGCCGACAGCGCCTGGCTTTGTACATGAAAAGGTGCTGGATGAACTGACGGAAAAAGTGCTGGAAAAAATGGAGGAATACAGGGAGGAGCCGTTCTTTCTTTATTTTCCCATGCCCGCACCGCACACTCCTATTCTTCCGGCCAGCCAGTTTTGCGGTAAATCCGGAACCAATGAATACGGAGACTTCGTGCTGCACTGTGATGATGTAGCAGGAAGAATTAACCGTAAACTAAAAGAATTGGGGCTTTATGAAAATACGATTGTCATATATACTTCGGATAATGGCTGTTCTCCCATGGCGGATTATCCGGAGCTGCTGTCTCAGGGGCATAATCCCAGCTATGTCTTCCGGGGAACCAAGGCGGATATCTATGAAGGAGGACACCGGATTCCTCTGATCGTTCAATGGCCGGACAGGGTGCCTGAAGGCAGGCGCTGCTCCAGGATAGTTTGTCTCTGTGATATTATGGCAACCATGGCTGATATCCTGGGAATTTCCTTGGATGCGGAAACGGCTGTTGACAGCGTGAGCAATCTGCCCTTGTGGCTGAATCCGGATGAGGAGGAGGTCCGTGCGGATTTAATTCACCAGAGTATAGACGGTTCCCTTTCTATACGGAAGGGAAAGTTTAAACTTGAAATGTGTCCGGGGTCCGGCGGCTGGTCGGAACCTAAACCGGGGGAGGAGCCGGAGGGCGCGCCTTCCTTCCAGCTGTATGACTTGTCGGAGGATATTGGAGAAAGAAAAAATGTGATTGAAGAATATCCGGAGGTGGTAAAAGAACTGCGCGAAATTCTGAAGGCACATATTTTCCGGGGAAGAAGCACTCCAGGGCCGGCGCAGCATAACGATGGCGCAGCGGTCTGGGAAACGATCCGTTGGGTGGAATAGCAAAGACCGGGGAGAGTAAAAAACAAAATTAGCAAACAGCAGGAATCAATAAACGGCAGGAATTTATAAAAGGCAGGAATCAATAAACGGCAGGAATCTATAAAAGGCAGGAACCGCTAAGAATCCGGCGGCCTGCCTTTTAAAGAACAGCTGTTTTTTCAGCAATTAATTCTGCAGCTTTTTCCTGCAAAGATTAGCTGAGTTCAGGAATGTCCAGCATCCAGCATACACGCATCAAAGTAAGGCGGTTGCGGGCGCTGGGAGAAAATTTAAGAAGCTGGGGGAGATATTCGGAGGGAACTTCGATATCCTCCAGTGTTTTTTTTGCACCGATTTTCTCATAAAGGGCGGACAGTTCTTCAGGAGCAGGGATGGTTGAAATGATTCTGCGGATTTCCGGCCATGCTTTAATGAGCATTTCAGGAGTGACCCCTTCCATGCAGTCCTTTTTGTTTTCCTCCACGATGCTGGGATACAGGGCGGGGCCATAGAAAGGCTCCAGCTGGGAAGCGGGGATCATGGAATAAGGATGTACATAAGGCGTAATATCCTCGATTTCAGCCAGTTTATGGCAGGCACGGGAAATAAGGATGGTGCCCACGCCCACCTTTTCGCCATGGAGAGCATCTGAATGGAACGGAAAAGCGGCAGGCTGCATTTCGATAAGGTGGGAGACATGGTGCTCCGAACCGGAAGCAGGGCGGGAATTTCCCATAAGCTGCATGGCCAGTCCGGAAAGAATCAGGCCATAGGTCAGCTGTTCAAAGGCGTTTTCATCTCCTTCGGCCAGGCCGGTGCAGCAGGAACGGACTGCGTCCACAGCATCCCGGGTCATCCCTTCGATAACCGGGCATAAATATTCGCCCGTAATGGCATGGCCAGCGTTCCAGTCAGCCAGAGCCGTATATTTTCCAAAAATATCTCCGGCGCCGCTGAGGGCAAGATAAAGAGGGGCCTCCTTGATAATATCAATATCAGCCAGGACAAAAACGGGCGCCACGCCGGGCATGGTTTTCTTATAGCCTTTCCAGGTCATAGCGGAAACCGTGGAGCAGAAGCCGTCTACGCTGGCGGCCGTGGGACAGGAAACGAAGGGGATTTTTCTGTCGTTTGCACAATATCTGGTAGTATCGTGGATGGTTCCGCTTCCGATGGCAACCAGATAATCAATATTTTCCTCAAGCTGCTCCATCACCTTTCCCACTGCGATTTCGTTGGCATGGAGATTGGACGGATCGAGAATGATTTCCTGATCAGCGGCCGGATGGATGATGTTTTTGGCATGGTATGTATTTTCGTCATAGATTACAGCCCTTTTTCCGGTAAGGCCGTATTTGTCCGTATAAAGATCCAGCTTTTTCAGGCAGCCGGGTTCAATTATGGCTTCCTTTGTGATCATTTCGTGGCTTCTGCCGCAGGAGCAGGGGCCGTTGAGTTTGGCACTGTCGATTATCATGTGGATTCCTCCTATGGGTTTGATTTATGGTAAAAAATGTAACTATCCGGTTAAAATAGCATGTTTGCCGCGCCAGCCGGCGCTTTTGTCTGGCCGGGGCTTCCGGCGTCCGATTAAGCTATATTATAATATAATCATCTTTTGATGTCCATAGAAAATGAAATAAAATCGTAATTAAAATGAAAGAATCGTAATAAGGACCGGATCTGTTGACGAAATTTATCATGAAACAGAAGGGAAACACAAAGAACGGTTGCGGAATGTGTGGGATAAAGTATATAATTGGGTAAGAACGAAGCCGGACAGGACCCGGGCGTGTTCCGATATTCCAGGGAGTGTTTCGAAAGAAGCGCCTGCCAGATGGGGTAGGGGCATCATGCAGGCCTGAAATCAGCCCAAGGGGCTATGGGTTTTGTAAAAAAAGAAGGAACTGCCGGAGCAGGACGGCAGAGAGGAAGGCATATGAATCAGGAGAAACGTCGGAAATATATTTTAGATCAGCTGAAAATAAAATCATCTATTTCAGTTTCGGAATTAAGCGAGGCTTTTTCCCTTTCGGAGGTTTCTGTGCGTAAGCTTCTTGCGAGCATGGAGCAGGAGGGTGTTCTGAAACGGACCTGGGGCGGAGCGGTCAGCAGGTACGGATCGCTGCGGGAATTTTCCCATCAGGAAAACGAAGTGCGTCACCGGGAGGAGAAAAGAGCGATTGCCATGGCGGCCTATGATTGCATCCAGGACGGGGAAGCTATTTTTCTGGACAGCGGTACGACGGTTTGTGAGCTGGCAAGGTTAATCGTGGAAGGGCCGAAAAGAAATATAATGCCGTGTACCAATAATATTTATGTGGCCATGGAGCTGGCGAAGGCAAGCGATATCCACAGCATTATTATCGGGGGAGAGCTGCGCACGAATATTTATTCCTGCGTGGGTTATCTGGCGGAGCAGGTGCTTGGGAACCTTTTTTTTGACAAGGGTTTTATCAGCGGCAATCATTTTACGGTGGAAAGAGGCTTTTCCACGCCGACGCTGGGAGAGGCTGAGCTGAAAAGAAAGATACTTTCTATCTCCAAGGAAAAAATAATGATGCTGGATTACACGAAATTCGGTGATGATTCCATGGTGCTTATCGCCCGGCCGGAGGATATTGATGTTCTGATTACGGACTGGCATGCACCGGAGGAACTGGTGGAGAGCTTTGGGGATAAGGGGGTCAAAACAGTGGTGGCGCCTCAGCTTTAGGCGGAGGGATAAGGTAAATGCACCGGCCCCGGCAGTTCCCTTATGGCAAAAGGACGAAGGCGCTGGCGCCGATGCATTTATCTCCTGGCTGTGCGGATTGTACAGGGAGAGGATTTTTGACTGGGCTGTGGAGATAGATAAATATTAGTTTTTTTGAGGGCATCTGAGGAGGAAAAGCGAATCAGGTGCTTATTTTATTCCCGCGAGCAACGAGCCAAGTAGCCATGCTTGCATGGATATTTGGCGACTGCCGCGAGGGTCAAAGACCCCGCTGCTCTGAAGAGCAGTGGGGTCTTTGACTGGGGGATTTACTGTGAAAGTCCCGGAGCAATCGGCTTTCATTCATGGTGATGTCTGCGCAGGCAGACATGTCCGTTTGGAAAGTAAGAAATAAGGGTGGCGGGAAGAAGAGGATAAAGTGAAATGACAGGGAAATGTATTATAGAATTAACAGTTAAATCTATAATAAAAATGACAAGTAAATTTGTCATTGACAACTTTATTTGTCAGTGGTATGATAATTTTGACAAGGAAAGTTGTCATTGAAGTTTGGATAAGAGCTCTTAGGCAGGAAGTAAATTAATCATGCTGCTGCGGCCGGAGGCGTTATGGGATGGCCGGGAAAGGAGGGCGGGATGCCGTTATATAATCGATTGAAGGAACATCGGGCAAGGCTGGGTGTGAATCAGGCGGAGCTGGGGAAGCTGGCGGGGGTGTCCAGGCAGACGATCAGCCTTATCGAGAGGGGGGATTATTCTCCGTCGGTGAGCCTGGCGCTGAAGCTGGCGGCTATTTGCGGTACGACTGTGGAGGATATTTTTACATATGAGGATGAATGAAGGTTTGAGGACGAATGAAGGGTTGGCGGAAGGCTAAGTGAAGATTGGGCGGGATTGACAGGCGTGTAATTTTTGGAAAGGTTAACGGATATTTTGAAAGGATGGCAGGTAAAAGCCGGCAGGCAGGAGGTTTTTTATGAGTGAAAAGATGACAGGGAAATCAAAGAGTATGGGGCGTATTATTGGGAAAATAGCGCTTTGGCTTGTGATTGGGGGAGCGTTGGGGTTTTTCGGTGCTTTTCTGATTTTTTCCATAAAGGGAGAGACTGAGAATGTAATGCATTTGTTTTTTAATGGCTATCTGGCATATGCCCTGTGGTATCAGCTTGGATTTTTTATTGTGCTGGGAGGCATTGCTGTGACGCTTTATTTCAGGGCCGGTGCGCAGATTAAGCTGGGGAACTATGAAGCGGAGGATCGGGCAGGGGAATATCAGAATGCGGCGATAACGGCGAATGAACTGAATATGGTGATTCAGTTTCTTCTGTTCGGGCTGGCTGTGGATGGGAAGAATCCCATGATGCTGGCAAACGTCGTATGTTTCCTGGTGTGCTGTACGGTTGTTGTGGTTATGGAGGCGTTTCTGGTGAAGCAGGTGAAGCGGATTCAGCCGCTGAAGCGGGGGGATGTGGGAGACGCCCGTTTTACGCAGAAATGGCTGGAGAGCTGTGATGAAGCGGAGCAGATGGTGATTTATAAGGCGTCCTACAGTTCCTTTATAGTAATGAAAACCTTACTTCCCTTGCTGGAGGCAGCAGCGCTTTTTGGTAAGCTGATGTTTGATACGGGAAATTTCCCGATTGTTCTTATTTGTATTGCCTGGGGTGTGAATACGGGGGTTTACTGCTTTGGCAGCATGAGACTGGAAAAAGGGAATAAGATGTAACGATATTGGTTAGTATGTGCAGTTGTAGCAGGATAAATGAGTGATTATGGCGCCGTATTTGTGAATACGGCGCTGTAGTATTTAATTGACGTAATTCGGGCAATCTTCCTTGTCTCCCGGCCCTGCGTGTGATACACTGAAAGAAAGGCGGGGAAAGCAAAATGTAATTGTTTGCAGTATTTCAGACAGGCCTTTGCATTTACTGAGCAGACCTGCTGAATAGTTACGGGAAAATTACAAATTATATTTGTATGATCTTCTGCAAGGAGACCAGGAGGGAGGCAATATGCTGAAAAATCACGTAGAGCAGGAAAGACCCGGGGAAGAGGAACTGGGCAGGCGTCTGGAGGAGGCCAGAAAGAGGCTGGGGGCGCTGCAAATGCAGATTAAGGAGCACGGCCTGCCGGTGCTGGTGCTGATGGAAGGCTGGGGAACTGCCGGGAAGGGCAGTACTATTGGGAAGATTATCAGGAATATTGATCCCCGTTTTTTCAAGGTGGCAACCATGGCGGCGCCTACGGAGGAGGAACTGAGGAAACCGTTTTTGTACCGGTATTTTGCCAGGATTCCCGAGGCGGGAAAATTCACGTTCCTTGATTCCGGCTGGATGGACGAAATCACAGGGGATGTGCTGCAGGGAAAGCTGGATGACAAGGGCTATGCTTCCAGAATTGACAGCGTAAAACGTTTTGAAAGACAGCTTACGGACAACGGCTATCTTGTTATGAAGTTTTTCTTCCATATTGATGAAAAAGAACAGCGGAAGCGTCTGGACGCGCTGCTGGTAAATAAGGATACGAGCTGGCGGGTGAGCGATTCCGACCGCTGGCAGAATAAGCATTATGATAAATGTCTGAAGGTGTTCGACCGCTATCTTGATGACACCAATGTTTCCACCGCCCCCTGGTATATTGTAGATGCCCATTCCAGGAAGTGGGCGCAGCTGCAGGTGCTGGAGATGCTTTGTCAGGGGATTGACGTGGCGCTGCAGAATAAGAGCCTTGCTGTTCCGCTGCTGCAGAATACCTTCCCGTTGGAAAAAATGCCGAAGCTTGGCGAAATCGCGCTGGATAAAACAATAGAGGAAGCTGAATATCAGGAGGAGCTGGATAAGCTTCAGAAAAGGCTGGGAGAACTGCACAACCGGCTGTACCGTAAGCGGGTTCCTGTGATCATCGCTTATGAGGGCTGGGATGCGGCAGGAAAGGGCGGTAATATCAAACGGATCACCGGGGCGCTGGATCCCAGAGGCTTTGAGGTGCACCCCATCGCCAGCCCGGAGCCGCATGAGAAGGCGCGCCATTATCTCTGGCGTTTCTGGACCAGGCTTCCCAAGACCGGGCATATTGCAGTATTTGACAGAACCTGGTACGGCCGCGTCATGGTGGAGAGAATTGAGGGTTTCTGCAGTACCAACGACTGGCAGCGTGCCTATAACGAAATCAATGAGTTCGAAAAGGAGCTGGTGGACTGGGGCGCGGTGGTCATTAAGTTCTGGGTGCATATTGATAAGGATACCCAGCTGGAGCGGTTTAACGAAAGGCAGAACACACCGGAAAAGCAGTGGAAAATTACGGATGAGGACTGGAGAAACAGGGAAAAATGGGATGCCTATGAATCGGCGGTCAATGAGATGATTCAGAAAACAAGCACCACCTATGCGCCATGGCATATCCTGGAGTCCGTGGATAAGAAATACGCCAGAATTAAAGCGCTGAAAATAGTGATTAGGGAACTGGAAAAGGTTTTGGGAGAGTAGCCGCGAGGTCGGAAACGGCTGCCCGGACTGATAAAAAGGAGCCGCAGCTCAGGGTTATTTCCTGAACTGCGGCTCTTCTGATAATTTTTTGATGGAAGAAGAATATTCGGAGGGCGTCATGCCCGTAATTTTTTTGAACTGCCTGGAAAAATAATGGACGGACGTATAACCCATGGTATCCGCTATCTGTGTAAAATTCAGGCTCTGGTTCCGGATCAGCTGCTTGGCGGCGTCGATTTTCATCCGGGAAAAATAATCGATGATGCCGCAGCCGTTTTTTTCACGGAAGAGCTTCTGCAGCTGGGAACGTCCCACCAGGTTGTCCCTGCAGATCTGTTCAATCGTCAGCTGTGCATAAATATGAAGCTCCAGGTAATTCATTATCCGTTCATAAAGATCCACATCGGATTTCTGCTTCAGTGTGGCAGGACGCTTAAGCTCCGGTTTTATTGCCGTATAATGGCGGATCAGCTGAATTAACAGCTGTTCCAGATGAAGCTGGATCATCTGTGCGCTTCCAAAGGGCGGATTGGCGGACAGCTCCATTTTTTTCAGATAAGGATCATCCAGGACGGAGGAAAACAGCTGCCGGGCCTCTGTAATGATCTGGGCGATGAGGCTGCGCTCCGATTCACCGATTGTAAACACCCGGTCCCTGAAAAAATCCATGGCAGGCGAGGTGCATTCGAAGGAAACCACCACCACGTTAGGCGCCACCTTGCCGTTGGAACGCACCGTATGGAATTCGTTAGGCTTATGAAATATAATTTCGTCCTTTTTCAGGGACAGGGTGCGGCTTCCGGCGACCACATTGACCTCGCCCTTATCCACACACAGGAACTCCCAGAAATTATGGGCTTCCCCGGGAAAGGAAAAATCATTCATATATTCAAAATAATGTACGGTATACAGCCTGTTGATCAGAAGGGAAGGCTGCAGTGTCACATACTCATAAGCGCCGGCATTTGTATTTTCCATGTCTCTTATCCTCTCTTCATCCGGGGCCGGGGAAAAAAGCTGTTCTCTCCAGAAAGTTTATAATACGTATGAACTTATATTAACAAATTCGGGGAAGAAATTCACCTTTTTTTCATACTTTTTTTATTTTGCCCAACTGATTGTATAAATAAGCGGACGGATAGTACAAAGAGATTTGATTTATTTGTGCAATGAGCCTTTGATATTGAAAATAAAAATAAATAAAATGTAAAATAGAAACAAAAAATAAAAATAAATAAATATATTTTTATGGAAAAAGTCTATCTGTTGGCATAATCAGATAAAAAAGCGAAATTATTGTGTAAATAATTATTGTGTAATAATGTTATAATGAAAATACAAAAAGGGAAAATGGCTGCGGATCCGGGACCGGAGAAGCAGCGGAGGTGAAGGCTGGCAGAAAAGCGTTTTCAGGGGTCGGAAGAAAAGCACTGCAGCCGGTAGGATTTGTATGCGGCTACAGCCGCATGCGCGTCACAGCGCGCAGATAGGAGTGGAAATGGATAAACTGGATATGAAGGTAATTCAAGAGAAAATTGCGCCGATGTTCCGGATTGAAGGAACCCTGACCGAAGCGGTTCCTTATGGAAGCGGTCATATTAATGATACGGTCCGTCTGACCTGTACGCTTGATAACGGCAGGACAAAACGGTACATTCTGCAGCGCATGAATCATGAAATTTTTAAAAAGCCCAGGGAGCTGATGGAGAACATCATGAATGTAACCTCCTTCCTCAGAAATAAAATTATCCAGAACGGCGGAGATCCGGATCGGGAAACACTGAACGTAATCCGCACGGTTGACGGAGATAATTACCTGGTGGACGAGGACGGCGATTACTGGAGAACCTACATATTTATTGAAGATGCGACCTGCTTTGATATCGTTGAGAAGCCGGAGGATTTCTATAACAGCGCGCTTTCCTTTGGTAATTTCCAGAGACTGCTGGCGGATTATCCGGCGGCGACCCTGCATGAAACCATCCCGAATTTCCATAATACGGTGAGCCGGTTTGCGGATTTTACCAGGGCGGTTGAAGAGGATGTGATGAAGAGAGCCTCCAGCGTGCAGGAAGAAATCCGTTTCGTGCTGGACAGAGAGCCTGATACCCATGTTATCTGTGATGCGCTGGCTAAGGGCAGGCTTCCGCTGCGTGTTACACATAATGATACGAAGCTGAATAATATCATGATCGACAATAAGACGGGAAAAGGCCTGTGCGTCATTGACCTGGATACGGTAATGCCCGGATCCGCACTTTATGATTATGGTGATTCCATCCGTTTTGGCGCGAGCACCGGAGCGGAGGATGAGAAAAATCTGGATTTAATCAGCTGTGACCTGAAGCTTTTTGAAATCTATACCAAAGGCTATGTGGAAGGCTGCGGCGGCAGCCTGACAGAGCAGGAAATCCGTATGCTTCCCATGGGGGCAAAGCTCATGACGCTTGAATGCGGAATGAGATTCCTGGCGGATTACCTTCAGGGGGATGTTTATTTCAAAATCCACCGTCCCGAGCATAACCTGGACCGCGCCCGCACCCAGTTCAAGCTGGTGGCCGACATGGAGAGCAAGTGGGATAAAATGACGGCAATCGCAGAGAAATATTTATAAGTGTTTACATGGGGAATGATTATCATATGACGGCCGCGCCTTTATTGGCGCGGCTGTTTTGATGGTGCGCCGTCCGGCGCCTGTTCTTAATCCGTGCGGACCATACGCGCGGTTTTCACACGTCTTTCTTCCATTTCCGTTACGATTACCTTCCAGCCGTGAAAGCTGAAGGAGTCTCCCTTTTCCGGTATTTTTGAAAGGCTATTCATAATCCAGCCGTTGACGGAGACCGCCTCCGTTTCCTCATCCACGCCAAGCGTTTCGAACAGCTTATCCGCATTGGCGCTGCCCATGACCAGATATTCCTTCCCGGAAAGCCTGCGGATGGGCTGGATGATTTCGTCATGTTCATCCCATATTTCCCCCACCAGCTCCTCCAGGATATCCTCCAGGGTAACAATGCCTACAGTGCCGCCGAATTCATCGATGACAACGGCGATATGAAGCTTGGAAGCCTGAAGCTCCTTTAACAGCAGGCTGATTTTACGGTGCCTGGTTATGTAAAGCGCCGGGCGGATGATGCTCTCAATGGCTTTGTCCGTTCCATAAACCGAATTGTAAAAATCCTTCTGATACAAAATTCCGGTGATATTGTCAATAGAGCCCTGGTATACAGGAAGGCGGGAAAAACCGGTAGCCGCGAAAACGGAAGCAATTTTTTCCGGGGAAGCATCCGCGCTGATTCCGGTAATATCGATCCTGGGCGTAAGGATGTCAGCCGCCTTCAGCTCGTTAAACTCAATGGCATTGCGCAGCAGCTCCCCCTCCTGGCTGTCGATGCCGCCGCCCTGCTGCGCCTCTTCCACAATCGTTATCAGCTCCTCCTCCGTGATAGTCTGGTTTGAGGCGGTACCAAAAAGCCGGGAGAGCACCTTTTTCCACTGTTTAAACAGAAAATTCAGGGGAGTGAGCAAAAGGGCGAAACCGTTCAGAAGGGGCGCTGAAAACATGGCAAAGTTCTCAGGCGCTTCCTTGGCAATACTCTTGGGAGACACCTCGCCGAAAATCAGGACCACCACAGTAGTGACGGCGGTGGAAACACTGGCGCCAATATCCTCCCCCAGGAACCTGACAAACAGCAGGGTGGAAAGGGAAGCGCTGGCTATATTCACAATATTATTGCCGATAAGAATGGTGGAAAGAAGCCTGTCATAATCCGAGGACAGCTTCAGGACGAGCGCGGCCCTTTTGTTCCCCTTATCGGCCATATTTTTTATGCGGATACGGTTCAGGGAAGAAAAAGCGGTTTCCGTTGCGGAGAAATAAGCAGACATGACAATACATAAAATAATAATTAACAGTGTAATATTCATAATTTAACCTTACAGATAAAATCCTTTCATAATTCAATTCAGTGATGGCTGCCGGTTCCTGTGACAAAAAAGGATCATTCCAGCAATACCATTCTGCGGAACTGAAAACAGGAAGGATTTCCGTCACTGTCGTCTGATTCATCCATAAAATGCATAC
>NZ_KE992770.1:0-31097 GCF_000466465.2 Clostridium sp. KLE 1755 | reverse complement strand
TTCCTGGGGGCGGGAGAGAAGGAGAACGCCGACAGGTCGGCGGCACAGGGGCTGCTTCTCAGCCTGCTGCACGGCGCGCTTTTGTCTGTGGGCGGATTTTTGTGCATTCCGTATTTTCTGCCTCTGTTTACTTCAGATGCCAGAATCCTGGACTGGGGAATGGAATATGCTTATATTGTCCTCAGCTTTTCCATGGTGATTACCGTTCAGATTGCCTTTGAAAAAATATATCAGGCGGTGGGGAACATGCTGGTCCCCATGGTTTGTATGGCGGCAGGCTGTATTACCAATATCATTCTGGATCCGGTTTTTATTTTCGGGCTTGGGCCCATCCCGCGTCTGGAGGTAAAGGGGGCGGCCATTGCTACGGTTATCGGCCAGGTGGTAACCCTGATTTTGTATCTGATCTGGTATTTCTGCAAGGATATGGGACTGTCCCTGGGAAGGCGGAATATGAAGCTTACGGGTGAAATCTGCGGTAAGCTGTATACCGTAGGCGTGCCCTGCTCCCTGACCATGGGGCTTCCGTCACTGCTGATAACCGTACTGAACGGTTTTGCGGCTGCTTTCTCCCCGGTATATATTTTGATTCTGGGCGTTTATTTTAAGCTCCAGTCCTTTATTTATCTGCCTGCCAACGGAATTGTCCAGGGGATGCGTCCCATACTCAGCTATAATTACGGTGCCGGGGAAAAGAAGCGGATGAGACGGATTATACAGATATGCAGCGTGATGATTCTGGTGATCATGGCGGCGGGAATGCTGCTGTTCCTCCTGGCTCCAGGTATCATAATGAAGCTGTTTACGGCGGATGTTGTTACCGTACGGGAAGGCTCTGCCGCTTTGCGGATTATCAGCCTGGGCTTTGTGGTATCCGGTGTGAGCGTGATTTGCTCCGGCGCGCTTGAGGCTTTGGGAAAGGGCTTTGCCTCCTTCCTTATCTCCCTGCTGCGGTATCTGGCCCTGATCGTGCCCGCCGCCTGGCTGGGCATCCAAATCGCCGGTGTCACGGGCATCTGGACCGCTTTTCCGGTAGCCGAGTTCCTCACCACAATTGCAGCGGCTGTGATTTTTGCCGTAATCTACCATAAAAATGTGGGTTCCATCCCTTCCTGAAAATCGACGGTAAGCCAAAGGAGAACAGCACATGAAAAGTACACGGTCCCAATTGAAAAACAGAGGAATGGCTTCACCGGAGGAAATTGCCGCCTGTGCGTCCCTGCCGTGGGAGCAGCTTGTGGAGGAGCTGCGCAGCCCGGATCCCTGCCGTCGGACCGCCGCCGCCCGCTGTATGGATCCGAAAAGTAAGGCTGCCGCCGTCCTGCTGCTGGAACAGCTGGCGCAGGAAAAGTGCCTGTATACAAGATTGGCCATTTGTGAAACTCTGGAAAAGGGCACGGAAGAAACCGCGGAAAAAATGCTTCCCTGGCTGGGACGGATAGGAAATAACCAGTATAAGGCCCTGCCGGATAAGGTGTCCGCTAAAAAATCCTTTCCCCTTCCCCGTGACCTGATTGCCCGTTCCCTTGCAAGAATGGATATGGCGGTTTTCCCCCTCCTTCTGCAGCTGTTTAAAACAGGCAGTGAACAGCAGATATCGGAAGCGCTGGACGCGGCGGGCTTCATGGCTTTTTACCATCCGGCCCTGGCGACCGGGGAAAATGCGGAACGGATTCTTCACCTCCTGCATTCCCACAGCGGCAGTGAGATCATTGTATGGAAGGTGCTGCTCTGCCTTTCCGCCTTCCCTGTACCGGAGGCCGTGCGGGTCCTTGAGGGATATGCGGTCAGAGACGACATTTTTGGAAAAGAGGCCCAACGCTCGCTGCATCTGGTGGAAAGGAAAGCGTTTACACCGCATTAGCAGGAAAAGAAAGCTCCTCCCAATGGGTGGTAAGCCATAATATCTGCTCCCTGAAATCCACTGCCTTTCCGGTCAGGGATGGGGTAAAGCAGTCAGGCTGTATCCACCACGGAACCTCAATGCACCAGGAAAGGCGCAGGGCATCCCCAACGTCTGCCAGGGAAAGGGGCATATGCAGTGCATATCCATCCACAAAGGCACGGATTTTCTCATAATTCAGCTGCCCACCCTCCAAAGCGAAGGACAGGATCGCCCTGCCCACATCATGCCAGGGATAGCTGTAGCAGTTCCGGTCAAAATCAATGACCGCCTCCACGCCTGTCTCATGAAACAAAAGATTGTCCGGCGTAAAATCCTCATGTGCAATCCCTCTGGGCAGCCTGTCAAAAAAATCCGGCGGAAGCTGCTTTACAATACCTTCGCACGAAAGCAGCGTCCTGCGGTAGGCCGCCGGCATATCACAGGTAAGTTGCCTGGTTTGCCTGCGCAGGGTCTGGCATAGCGAATCCATAGTATAACCGCCGAACGCCGGAAAGCTCTTTTCAACGCCCCTGGTGAGCCTGGAAAAAGCCTTATGCAGGTACCCGCAGGCGCTTCCGAGGCTTTTCATCTGCGCGGTGTTGATTGTCTGCGCATTCTCGTTTTTCCCGTGGCAAAAAGACATCACCATATAAGCTGTGCCGTCGTCCAGGAACCGTATGATTTTCTGCCCACACCGGTATACATGGGGGCAGGCCACGCCGTACGCCTCCAGCATTGCCTGCCGTTGCAGCGCGGACTCAATCCTGTTTAATTTCTCCCTGCTGAACCGTTCCCTGCTGTATTTTTTTACCAGAAGCTCACGGTCTCCGGCTGACGCCCTCCATAATTGGTTCAGCCAGCCTCCGTTAACTGTGGTAATATTAGATATAGCCATGCCAAAGCCTGCTTTGATGTCGGCAATAATTTTCTCGTCCATACAGAACCGTATCCCCCCTGAAGTAATTACGCTGCTTTCAGCGTACCACAAATCATACCGCCTTTCCACTTCAACCGGCGCTAAAAACGGTTAATGGAACGGGCAGACAGGAGAAAAAAATGATTGTGCCAATGACAGAAGAATATGCCGTCCGCTATCTGGACTGGAGTTACCCGGAGCCCTATGAATTTTACAATATTCCAAGGGCGCATTACGATGAATGCCTGGAGGAAGTCATGGAAAACCTTCCTTACTGGTTCGCAGTAATTGATGAAAACGACCGATTGCTCGGCTTCTATGAATTTTCCTTCCATGAAGAAAATGAAGAAAAGGTCATGGAAATCGGCCTTGGCTTATGCCCTGAGGAAACCGGAAAAGGAAAGGGGCTGGAATTCGTAAAACAGGCAATTGCCCATGGCCGCCGTCATTTCTGTTTTCCTGACGGTCCGGTGGTATTGCGTGTCTTGGATTCAAATCAACGCGCAATAAAGACCTATGAACGGGCTGGATTTAAGGTTTATGGAGAACAGAAGGCCAGTTCTTTTGGGAAGCCGGTTACTTTTCTGTGTATGAAATATGAGTAATTAAGAGATATGAAAGAGTGAAAAGAATTGGTTTTGCCAGTCAGTTTAAAATTATTGTAATAAACACATGTAATATGAGATTAGCTGAAGAATGAGTCTTAAGGTACATTTTTATGTATCTTGGGACTCTTTTTTTGCAGGAAGTTCTAAGAACATATATTTCACTTAAAATGTTTTGTGAAATGAAAAATATAAAAACAAAAAGTAAACGCAATTAATATATATTAATACATCACAAATATTACTTGAAAATACTTGCATAAATTGATTAATATATACAAAAATATTTTTTGAATTAAAAAATAGTTTACACATATTAATCAATATGATATATATAAATTATAATTTATAAATTATAAAATATAAAAAGAGGTGAAAAAATGAAGGCATTTATGGGAGATGGTATTGGAAGGACGATGATACTTGAGTTAGACAGAGGAGAAGATATCGTCGAAGGTGTGGAATCAGCACTGAAAAAAGAAGGCATAAGAAACGCCTATATAGCCAGTGCGGTTGGCAGCATTCAACATCTGGAATACCATAGGCCGCTGACAATGGATGAAGCCACGGAGGATGAATTTTTATCATTGAATGGTCCTTTTGAAAGCGGCGGGATTTCAGGAACTATTATTAACGGCGTGGCGCATCTGCATTTTTCGGGCGGCGGTGTCGGCGGGGTCCATGTAGGTCATCTTGAAAGGGGAACCAAGGTTTTGTACCTGATGGAATTGGTGGTAATTGAACTGAAAGGCTTTGAGCTGCAGAGGAAGCTTACCCCTGAAAATGTAAAAAAACTGTTTCCTGTCAGCGAATAACGAACGGAGGAAAATCTGGTGTTTCGAGGAATTTATAACAGAAAATTTGAAAGTCTGAACGGCACATGGAAATACCGCCTGGATCAGAACGAGGTAGGTTACAGACAGAGCTGGTATTTGGGGAAAAAGGCGGAAGAGGCAGGATGGAAGGAAATCAGAATCCCTCATAACTGGTATCTGGAAGAAGAGATAGGGGATTATTTCGGAACCATCTGGTACAGCAGAACATTTACGGTCCCGGACTATATGCATGAGGAAAGAATTTTTCTCTATTTTGAGGGAGTAGACTATATTGCTGATGTTTGGGTAAACGGTGAATATCTGGGACAGAATGAAGGAATCTTCAATTCTTTTGAATTTGAGATTACTCATCTGGTGAAATGGGACGAAGAGAATACTATTATTGTCAAAGACAGTGCGCCAAAGGATTTGACGGAATATGTTCAAAATGATCATGATGAAACTCCTATGTCTGAAAAATACAAATTCCATCAGTCCATAGGTATCACTCAGATCAAGGGACATATGGTGGAAGCGATGCACAGACCGGGAAGCATGACCTCTTTTCGCCAGGACGGTAATTCCGGCGGCATATGGGGAGACGTAAAACTGATTAGCCGTCCGCCCATTCATATTCAGTATATTAAAAGTTATACAAGGATTGGTTATAAAAAGGACTGGCTGGGAGACAAGCAGGATAAACCGGATGGCACAGGTTTGGCCGCCTTTGATGTATATATCAGCAATGGTATGAAACAAGCGATATCCACTGAGATTAATCTATCGGTTTCAGCCTTTAACTTTGAGGATGATACGGTGACGGATATCAGCCGTAAGGTGGTACTGCAGCCAGGAGATAACATATTTAAGATTACCATTACCATACCTGATGTCAGATTATGGTGGACTTGGGATCATGGTTTTCCACATCTGTATACGGCGGCGTTTGGCGTGGAAACTGATCAGATAACCATGAATTTCGGTGTAAAGGAAATCACAACGGATGAAAAGGGACAGTGGTATTTAAATGGAAAACATATTTTCCTGCGCGGCATGAGATATATTTCCAGCCTCTGGATGAGCGAGGCCAATGAGGAGATGTGGAAAGCCGACTTCACAAAAATGCTGGATATGGATATAAATGCAATCCGTATTGGAAGCCATGTGGAACGGGATGGCCTATATACAATGTGTGACGAGATGGGTCTTTTGATGTGGCAGGTTTTTCCCCTTCACTACTGTATCAGTGATTCTGACGATGTGATGAACAGGGCCTGTGACATGATCCGGGATATGGGCATGATGCTTACAAATCACGCCTGCATGGGAATGTGGTCCGTTTATAAGGAACCGGAGATATATTCGCTGCCGGATAAACCGAATGTATACTTCAAGCTTTGTGAAATACTCAAAGAAACATTGGGAAGCGTGGATCCTGTCCGTTGGATTCACAAAGGGGATTACCGCGAAGGCGTACAGAATATTATGATAGGTTCCTGTCAGGACGGTGACCTTGATGTTCATACCGCACAGATTCAACCCAATATTGTAGAATTCGGTTCCGATTCGGTACCCTGTCTTGAAAGCCTTAAAAAATTCATTCCGGAAGATAAGCTTTGGCCGCCTCATTGGGATACCTGGCAGTATTGGGGATTGTTCTATTATAACCAGTTCCGCAGAGCCAAGGTAGAGATGGGAAATTCCCTTGAGGAATTCATTCATAACACCCAGAAATATGAAGCGCTGTCGGTAAAGGAACAAATTGAATTTTTACGACAGAGGAAATATCAGCCCGTGGCTTCCATGTTCCTTTATTATTGGAGCGATGCCTGCCCGATTATGGGATCCGGCCTGCTGGACTATTACCGGAAGCCATATGAGGTATATGATGCCATGAAGGCGGTATATACCCAGGTACTGATCAGTCTGGAATGGGAAATGGAGCCGCATGTTCTTGGAAGAGAGAAGAAATATGCAAGAGGCCAGAGATTCGGTGGAAAGGTATGGGTCAATAACGACCATTTCCACACAGTGAAAAATGCACAGGTTCACTGGGAAATTCATCGTGAAAGCAGCCAGGAAATACTTACGGAAAATACATTCATAAGGGATCTGGAAGAAGACAGTGCAGCGGTAATTGATACCATATCCTTCATCATACCTGAAGATTATGTGGGAAATTATGTGGTGGAAATGTGTGTCAGGGGCGAAGACAGCAAAATTCTTTCCACTAACAGTTGTGTGGTAAAAGCCTGTATCTAAACACTATGTGGCTTTAAACCATACCGCCTCATTTGTATATTGACATGTTATCGACTAATGAAAAGCATGCTTCCGGAAAACGGAAAGGAGACGAAAACGATGATAATGATTCATGAAGGCAGAAAATCTGTGGATTTAAGCGGTATTTGGACTTACCGTTATGAATCGGAGCGGGAAAAAGAAAGCGGGCTTTCCCGGGAAGATTTTTATGCCGAAGAAAGAAAGGCTCAGGATGGGTGGAAGGAAATTGCAGTTCCAAATAATTGGTATCTGACGGAAATTGGCGACTATTTTGGAACAATTTGGTTCCAACGTGAGTTCGATACCCCGGATTTTTCCAGGGAGGAAAGAGTCTGGCTCCGGTTCGGCGCAGTTGATTATATAGCTGATGTCTGGCTGAATGATTGCTATCTGGGAAATCACGAGGGAATCTTTAATCCCTTTGAATTTGACATTACGGATTACTTAAAAAAGGGAGAAAAAAATATTCTGGTTGTCAGGGACAGCGCGCCTAGGGATGAGACAGAATATATCAACAGCGGACTTGATGAGGATACACCGTTGTCTGAACCTTATCAAAGACATCAGGCTAAGGCGATTACTCAGGTGAAAGGGCATATGATTGATGCCATGCACCGCCCCGGAGCTATGACGGCATTCCGGCAGGATGGTAATTCTGCAGGTATCTGGGATAAGGCAGAGCTTATTATACGTCCGGATAAATTCATTGAATACTGTAAAATTTCCACCAGGCTTGTACAGAAAAAGGACTGGCTGGGAGACGGACAGGATAAGGATACCGGTTCTGCCATGGTAAGCCTTGATGTTACCTTGCATAATGGGACTTCCAAAACAGTTACAGGAAGCCTGCGGGCGGATATTCTGCCCAATAACTTTGAAGGAGACAGAGCTGCCTGCAGCAGCAGAACGGTGGTGATTCCTCCCGGACGCAGTACAGTAAAAATGGTAATTACTGTGGAAGAAGCAAAGCTGTGGTGGACCTGGGATCATGGTTATCCACACCTTTATGACCTTATGCTTAGCTGGCAGGAGGATGCTGTTAAACTGCGTTTCGGCATTAAGGAAGTTGTCTGTGACAAAGCAGGGCAATGGTATCTGAACCGCAGACGAATTTTCCTTAGAGGAATGCGTTATATTTCAAGTCTGTGGATGAGTGAAGCAGGAGAAGAGATGTGGAAGCCCGACTTTGATAAAATGCTTCGGATGAATATTAACTCCATCCGGATTGGCAGCCATGTAGAGAAGGATGGTCTTTATTCACTATGTGACGAGATGGGGCTTTTGATGTGGCAGGTTTTCCCGCTGCACTATTGTGTCAGCGATGATGACGATATGATTTCAAGAGCATCGGATATGATGCGGGATATGGGAATGATGCTTACTAATCATGCCTGTATGGGAATGTGGTCGGTTTATAAGGAACCCGAGGTCTATCAGCTTGCGGACAAACCAAATAATTATTTCCGCATGTGCCAGGTGCTGAAGGAAACCCTGAAGTCTGTGGATCCGGTCAGATGGGTGCATCTGGGAGACTACAGGGAAGGCGTCATGAACATCATGACCGGCTGCTGTTCTGACGGAGATACGAACACGGATGATTTGATTATTCCGCCCAATATTGTGGAGTTCGGTTCTCAGTCTATACCATGCATGGAAACGCTTAAAACCTTTATCCCGGAGGACAAGCTGTGGCCGCCTCATTGGGATACCTGGGAATATTGGGGACTGTTTTATTCCAATACATTCAAATTTGCCAAAGTACAGATGGGGAATTCCCTGGAAGAATTTATTGAGAATACACAGGACTACGAAGCTATTTCCGTAAAGGATCAGATTGAGTTTTTACGTCAGAAAAAATATGATCCGGTATCCAGCATGTACCTTTATTATTGGTCGGATGCCTGCCCTATGATCGGCTCGGGACTTCTGGATTATTACAGAAGACCTTATAAGGTATATGACTATATGCAGAAGGTCTATACGCCGGTTCTTGTCAGCGCGCAGCCTTGCATCCATCCTTATAAGCTGGGCAGGGAAAAGATATTCCATGCAGGAGAAACCTATACTGCAAGAGTCTGGCTGATTAATGATTATTACCATAAGATAGAGGATGCTTTGCTTGAATGGAAGGTGCTTGATTGTGAAACCGGCGATGTACTTAGCAGAAATGCATTCCGATTGGATATTCTGCCGGACAGCGCGGAAATCCCGGATCATATCGTACTGCCGCTTGGCAGTGAACTTGCCGGACATAAGTGCAGGGTGGAAATGAAGGTAAGTACTTTAAATGAAGTGCTTTCCGAAAATGATTCTTATTTCAGCGTATCAAAAGAATAGGGAGGAAATGAAGATGGGTAAAGTAAAAAAATTATTGGCGTTGGGTATCGTGTGTTCTATGCTTTTAGCGGGCTGCGGCGGTAAAGAGAATACTGCTGCTCCTGAGGGGACTGCAACGGATAATTCCGTGCAGACAGAGGCCGAGCAGGAAGTTCAGAAGAACTCAGGGGAAAAGACAACTCTGCGTGTAGCATGGTGGGGAAGTACCACGCGTGATCAGATTTATTATAAAATTAATGATCTGTTTATGCAGGAGCATCCCGATGTAGAGATTGTAACAGAAAGTCCTGGTTGGAATGATTACTGGACCGCACAGTCAACCGCTTATGCCAGCGGCAGTGCAGCGGATGTGGTACAGTTCCAGTCCAATCAGATAGGTGAATATTGCTCCAAAAACGTTCTTGTTCCATTGGACAGCTATGTGGAGAATGGCACAATCAATCTGGATAACTGGAATCAGGGTTTTGTGGATACAGGTAAATATAACGACGAATTATATATGGTTTCTTTAGGAATCACAGCACAGGCTCTGTATGTGAATGAAACCTTGCTGAATGAACTGGGAATGGAGCTATGGCCGGAAGATGAGGATATTACCTGGAGTGAATTCGCAGACTATTTAGGTAAAGTGCAGGAAAAATTGGGACCTGATACATACGCCGGATTCGACTTCTATACGAACAACGATCTTGTTTGGGTATGGATAAGGGAAAATTGCGAAGAAGGCTATGAATGGCTTGATAAGGACGGAAATTTTGCACCCAGTGAGGAAACCCTTGCATCCTGGTATGCTTATACGGATGACCTGAGAAAAGCGGGTGTATTCCCCGGTGTTGAATGGACACAGGAATGGAACTCCAAGGCATGGGAGGAAGGCGCGCTGGTAAACAGGAAAGTACTGTTTTACTTTGAAAATGCCAATAAGTATAAGATTTATCAGAACTCTATGGAAGACAAGCTGGCGATCAGAAAGGTTCCCGTAGGAGATAACGGTAAACATGGTGATCTGTTGATTACCTCCGCATTTGCTATTTCAGAGACTTCCCAGAACAAGGATCTGGCGGCAGAATACATTAATTTCTTTGTAAACAACGAAGAAGCACAGAAGATTTTTAATATGGAACTGGGTGTCCCTGCTTCCCTGACCATTCAGGATATGCTGGCAGCCGATGCAGATCCCAGCGATATCGCAGCAACCAAATATCTGAATATGGTGTCCGAAGAAGCGCCTCCGTTTGTAGCTAAAGCACCTGGTGTATGGGCGATTCAAAATGAAATAGCCAGTATGGCGGAACAGGTTGCAGTTGGAAATATGACAGCACAGGATGCAGCAAAATATATTCGTGAAATCGCAAATGAGATGATTGCGGAGAATGTAAATTAATTGTTTCTTTTATGGGCCTGTCATCCGGGAGCGTTGAACGCTCCCGGATATTAGGTAGAAAGGCTGTTTTTAAACCGGCAGGCGCCGGCAGAGGGACCGTAAAAGGAGGTCAGTGAATGAAAAGAAAAAGTGATAAATATGCAGGTTATGTGTTCCTGTTGCCATGGCTAATCGGATTTATCGGCCTGACGCTTATCCCCATGGTGATGTCTCTCTATTATTCCTTTACCAATTATAATCTGTTGTCAGAACCACAGTTTGTCGGTATTACCAACTATCAGAAAATGTTCACATCTGATTACCATTTTACCAATGCATTAAAGGTAACATTTATTTATGTTTTTGCTTCCGTGCCCTTGCAGTTATTTGTTTCTCTGATCCTTGCTTTTTTCCTGAACAAAGGTGTGAAGGGACTGTCCTGGTTTAGGGCCGCGTTTTATGTACCGTCCCTTTTGGGCGGCAGTGTTGCAATTTCGATATTGTGGAGACAGATTTTCGGAATGAACGGTATTCTGAATCAGGGGCTGCAGGCACTTGGCATTGATTCTACCATCAGTTGGGTTGCTAATCCGAAAACAGCAGTATGGACATTGATAATTCTTCGTGTCTGGCAATTCGGTTCTCCTATGATTATATTCCTTGCAGCGATTAAGCAGGTGCCCCAGGAAATGCTGGAAGCGGCTTCTATAGATGGCGCTTCCAAATTTCAGAGAACTATTAAAATTATGCTTCCGATGATTTCGCCTATTATTTTATTTAATTTGATTATGCAGATCATCAGTGCGTTTAAGGTATTTACCGAGTCCTATATCATCAGTGGCGGGAATGGCGGAGTTTTAGACAGTCTGCTGTTTTATACCTTACATATTTACAATGAAGGATTCGGTAAAATGAGGATGGGGTATGCCAGTGCTCTTGCATGGTTTTTGGTTTTGATAATATCTGTATTGGCCATCCTGGTGTTCGCCGTCTCCAAAAAATTTGTTCATTATGAATAAAAGGAGGGATTGGCATGCATAAGAAAAAACGAACAGGTGAAATCATAAAATTTATTATTCTTCTGATTTTTGCATTAATGATTTTGTATCCGCTGATATGGATGATTGGAAGCTCATTCAAACCGGAATCCACTATTTTTACGGATCTGGGAATTATCCCCAAGCAGTTTACGCTTGAAAACTATAAAATAGGGTGGCAATCAAACGGACGGGTTACATTTTCCACCTATTTTCTTAATTCAATCATTGTTTCATGTCTGTGCGTTCTGGGTAATCTTTTTTCATGTACATTAGCGGCTTTTGCTTTCGCCAGACTGCAGTTTAAAGGCAAGAATCTGTTTTTTGCATTAATGATGATGACAATGATGCTTCCGCAGCACGCGACAATCGTACCGCAGTATGTGTACTTTTATAAACTGGGATGGATCGATTCCTTTACACCATTGGTAATTCCTAAATTTTTGGCAACAGATGCTTTCTTTGTATATCTGTTAGTACAGTTTGTAAGAGGAATTCCCAGAGAACTGGATGAAGCAGCTATTGTGGATGGCTGCAGCTCTTACAAGGTATTTTGGAAGATTATACTGCCGTTGTGCCAGCCGGCTCTGGTTACCACCACAATATTTACCTTCATGTGGTCCTGGAACGACTTTTTTACCCAGATTATTTATCTTAGAACGGCCAATAAATATACGGTTACACTTGCTCTTCGTATGTTTGTGGATTCCACGGCTAAGAGTGCCTTCGGCGCGATGTTTGCCATGTCCACAGTTTCGGTTATCCCGATTCTACTTTTGTTCATTTTCTTCCAAAAGCAGTTAATTGAAGGAATTGCAACGAGCGGATTGAAGGGGTGAGATTATGCTGCTGTTGGCAACATCGTCATTGACATTTGACGGATTTGAAAATAATGATTATAAAAATTTATTTTCCTGTGCGCCTGAAGCCGGTTACCGGAGGGTGGAATTCAATTGCTGGTATGGGGAGACACTTACGCCCGCCAGGATAAGGAGCCTGAAAAGAAGATGTACACAGGCAGGGCTGGAGCCGATTGCTCTGCATGTTTCCGCTTTTGGAGGCAGTACTTCGGAAATCAGGGCGTTAAATACAGCTCATAAGCTTCGGGCTATGGAAGCTGCCAGGGAGCTTGGATGCAGGAGAATTGTGGCATCAGGTACGGCGGGGGACGGGACGCTGGATGATATTCTTTATGAGCTGGAATGTCTGGAGCCGGCAGCGGGAGAATACGAAGTTTCCATTTCCCTTGAAAACCACTGCAATAATATTCTGGCGGGCAGAGAAGATTATGAATATTTGTTTCAGAGAATAGACAGCCCGCATATCGGTATCTGTCTGGATGGAGGGCATCTGGAAGCACATGGGGAGAGTATAGCAGCCTTTATAGATACTTTTTATCCGAAAATCAATCATCTCCATCTTAAGGAAAACCTGATTTTCGGTCAGAAAAGTTTCTGCCGGTTCGGCATGGGGGGAACAGATAATACGGATATGGTAAAGCGGATGAAGAAAAAGGGATTTGAGGGCTATATGTCTGTAGAGCTGTCACCGGAGATCAGGGAATCCGGGCAAAAGGTCCCGGGGAGCAATATCCCCTTTACGATGGAAGATTGGCGTAGGCCGCTTGAGCTGTTTTCTTTTTTGGAAGAAGGTTAAGGAAGGGATGGGATCAGGATGCTGAAAACGGGAATTATCGGTGCGGGAGGAATTGCATGGAAACATTGTGAAGCGCTTCACAAGCTGGGAGTGGAAATTGCGGGGATCTACGATATTAATTCCGACAATGCCCGGAGGCTGGGAGAAGCCTTCGGAGCTCCTGTTGTTTTAGATGCAAAGGAATTAACGGAAAGGGCGGATATGGTACATATATTTACGCCGCCTTCCAAAAGACTGGAATATGTGGAGTATGCGCTGGCCTGCCGGAAACATATTTTTATGGAAAAACCGGCAGCAATTGCTCTGGAGGATGCAAAAAAAATGGAAGAGGCGGCCGCAGCCGTGCCGGTATGCTTCATGGTGGGCTTTACCCAGCGCTTTCGCAGGGGATATAAAAGGCTTTGGGAGTGGATGGAACAGGGCAAACTGGGAGAGGTGGTGCAGGTGTATTGTTTCCGCATCGGCCCCGGTCCCGGTTCTGACGGAAGACTCAATGAAAGCTGGAGAACAGCGGCGGGCTATGTGTGCGGCATGACCATTGAATCCCTGTCTCATGATATAGATTTTTTACAGTCCTTTGCGGGGAAAGCAACGGAAGCAAAGGGCTTTGTAAAGGGGACAGTGGCGGCGCTGCCTCAGTTTGATAATAATGTTAGCGCCGCTTTAAAGTTTGAAAGCGGCGCAATCGGGGCGATTACGGCAAGCTGGAGCTCTCATGTTGCTTTTAATGTAAAAGGAATCATTGGTACAAAGGGAAGTGCTATGCTCATGGGGGAGGATATCTGGGATTCCACCCGTCTGAGAGCCAAGTTCGATGACGGAACTCTGGTTGATGAGGTTCTGGAGGATATCTTCCAGGAGGGAGAAGGATATCTGGAAGAAAACCGTCATTTCCTTACCTGTATTAAAGAGGGAAATTCTCCCTTATGTAGTATTTCCACAGGGCGGGAGGTACTTGAGGTTTCTCATAAAATACTGGCCTCATCCACAGGGAGTGCGGAAAAACTATGAAAAAAGGAATCTGTTTGACGGCGGTATATCCTGAAGCCATGTATGATCTGGCGTTGTTGACTGCTTTGCTGGAACAGGTATCGGAACAGGGAATTTTTGACTGTGTGGAATTTTATTTTGAAGGTTCCATAGAAGAGATGGGAATAATCAGGAGAGAGCTTGTAAAGAGGAATCTGTCCTCCGTGTTTCTGGCCGGATTTCCCATGAAAAGAGACGGCGTGGATATCACCTCTGCGGATGAAGAAAAACGGCTTCAGAGCGTGGCTTTTGTGAAAAGAATGTATGAGTTCAGCCAGGCATTAGGCACGCAGAAAATGCTGATTTTAAGCGGACCAGTGTGGGAACAGGCACACACTTCCAACTTCCTTGCAGAGGAAAAAATAGTGGATCAGGCCGTGAAATCTCTGAAAGAATTAGGAAAACTCTGTAAAACGGGAACGCCGGAGATAACACTGGAATTTTTTAATGATAAAGGAGAACCGTGGCTCGCCCTTGGGAAAATAGATATGGTAAAAAGGGTATTTCAACAGGCGGGGGAATGCGGAATCGGAATTACCTATGACACCAGTCATGCGGTACAGTTGGGGGAAGAAGTCCTGAAAAGCTTTGCGATTCTTTCACCCTGGATACATCACCTGCATCTTGCTAACAGCGTATCCAAAGCAATTGAAAATCCGCTTTTTGGAGATAAGCACCCGCTTTTTGGTGTAAAGGACGGAGATTTCACGGTGGAGGATATCAGAAAGAATTATGGTGCATTACTTAAGAAAAATCTGCTGTGCAATGTGGATATCTGTTCCCTGGAGGTGATAAGCACAGCCGACAGGGATTGGTATTACGGCAAAGTCTGTGAACAGGCAGCAGAAATATGGAAAGGGGATTATTGAGAATGAAGGCATTAGTTAAGGAAGAAAAGAAGGCGGGAGCCGTATTAAAAGAGGTTGAACGGCCTTCTATAAAAAGGGATGAGGTTTTAATTAAGGTAGAGGCGTCCGCTTTATGTAAATCAGATGTGGATGTTTATGAATGGACGCCTCTCGTGGCGAAGGCGGAATATCCTCTTCCCTTTATAATGGGGCATGAATTTTCAGGACGAATCGTGGAAGCAGGAGAGGATGTGAAGGGATTTTCCGTGGGAGACAGGGTTGCCGGAGAAACTCATATTCCGTGCGGATACTGTGAGACCTGCAGGACCGGAAACCAGCATATATGTGGGAATCATATGGGAGTTCTGGGGAGAACGGTGGACGGCTGCTTTGCTGATTATATCGCGCTTCACCAGAAGGCACTGATCCGGCTGCCTGAAAATTTGAGCTTTGAGCAAGGCGCTATTCTGGAGCCTTTTGCCACAGCTATGCATGCGGTTTCCAAAGCTGCTCCTTCTGGCAGAACGCTTTTGATCGCGGGTGTGGGGACCATTGGACAGATGGCGGTAGAAATTGCCAAGTTTCTTGGCTGTGTGAAGCTATTTGCCGTGGATGTCAATGACCTGAAATTGAAGGAAAGTGCTGCCAGAGGGGCGGATGTGCTGATTAACGGTATGAAGGAAGATTATGTGAAAACGGTCATGCGGGAAACTAACGGCAGAGGTGTTGACGCTGTCATTGATTTTACCGGAAATGAAAAGGTCATTAATCAGGCGGTGGAAGCCGTTAAAATTGCCGGGACCATTGTTCATGTAGGAATGGTGGAAAAACCACTTACCTATCATAATTTCATGTACGGCGTCGTCTATAAAGAACTGAACGTTACCGGTATTTTCGGACGCCGTATGTATGAAACCTGGACACAGGTAATGAATATTCTGGAAACGGGAAAAATCGATCTGCAGTCTTATGTAGGGAAAATCATGGAACTGAATGAATTTGAAAAAGCAATTGAGCTTTTCCCTCAGGTATCCGGAAGAATTGTTTTTACGGAAAAAAGCGGGGAACAGTAAGCATAACAGCGCCCGGCGGGGCAAACCCTGCCGGGTGGCGCGGGAAAAGAGGTTTCATATGAGCACAAAAACAAAAAAAGAAACGATGGATGGAAATACAGCCGCAGCCCTGGCATCCTACGCTTTTACGGAGGTAGCGGCTATCTATCCGATTACGCCCTCTTCACCCATGGCAGAGGCGGTGGATAAATGGTCCAGCGATGGAAGAAAAAATATATTCGGCAATCCGGTAAAACTCATCGAAATGCAGTCGGAAGGAGGCGCGGCAGGAACGCTTCACGGGAGTCTTCAGGCGGGGGCGCTGACAACAACCTATACCTCCTCCCAGGGCCTTCTTCTGATGATTCCCAATCTGTATAAAATAGCAGGAGAACTGCTTCCGGGTGTGCTGCATGTGAGCGCGCGCTCCCTGGCCTCCAATGCACTCAGTATCTTTGGAGATCATCAGGATGTTATGAGTATCCGGCAGACAGGTGTTGCGCTTCTCTCATCAGGAAGTGTGCAGGAATGCATGGATTTGGGGAGCATAGCTCATCTGGCTGCACTTAAGGCAAGATTGCCGTTCGTACACTTTTTTGACGGTTTTCGTACCTCTCATGAAATTCAGAAAATTGAAGTAATTGATCAGGAAACAATAAAAGAGCTGATAGACCAGGAGGCGCTGGAAATCTTTCGCAGCCGTGCGCTGAATCCGGATCATCCCGTTCTGCGCGGAACCACTCAGAACCCGGATATCTTTTTTCAGGAGAGGGAAGCGATCAATCCTTTTTATCAGGGACTTCCTGAAATCGTTCAGCAGTATATGGACAGGCTTGGAGAAAAGACGGGAAGGCGTTATCGGCTTTTTGATTATTATGGCGATGAAAAAGCAGACTGTGTGTTCGTAGCGATGGGTTCTTCCTGCGAGGTTATAAAGGAAACCATTGATTATCTGAACGGACAGGGAAATAAAACCGGCCTGATACAGGTAAGGCTTTACCGGCCTTTTTCAGGTGAACATTTAATGGAAGCAATACCCGATACCACTGAAAGAATTGTTGTTTTGGATCGAACCAAGGAACCGGGTGCGGACGGGGAACCTCTTTATAAGGATGTATGCGCTGCCTTTTCAGGAGCAAGGAAACAGCCCCTCATTATTGGCGGAAGATATGGACTGGCGTCCAAAGACTTTACTCCGGCCGATGTACTTGCGGTGTGGGAAAATCTGTGCAGTGACTTTCCGGCAAACGGCTTTACAGTTGGGATTACGGACGATGTTACAGGGCTTTCTCTGCCTATGCAGACGTATGTTCCGGATACAGAGCCTGAGGATACCATCAGTGCCAAGTTCTGGGGCCTGGGATCAGACGGTACGGTAGGCGCGAATAAGTCCGCCATTAAAATCATCGGTGACCACACGGATCAATATGTGCAGGCTTATTTCTCCTATGATTCCAAAAAATCCGGAGGGCTGACCATATCCCATCTGCGTTTTGGAAACAGTCCTATTCGTTCCTCTTATCTTGTCTGTCATGCTGACTACGTTGCATGTCACAACCAATCCTATGTAGATCGCTATGATTTGCTGGAAGGGATCAAAGAAGGGGGAACCTTCGTACTCAATTGTGTCTGGAACAGGGAAGAACTGGGGGAACACTTACCATACGCATTTATCCGTACGCTGGCAGAAAAGAAAATCCGGTTTTATATTATCAACGCCTTTGCTCTGGCGCAGCGTCTCGGTCTTGGAAATAGAATCAACATGGTCATGCAGTCAGCTTTTTTTGCCCTGGCGGAAATTATTCCCACGCAGGAAGCCATGCAGTATCTGAAGGATGAGGTTGTAAAAAATTACGGACATCAGGGACAGGAGGTTGTGGATAAGAACTTCGCGGCCATAGATGCCGCTGCGGGATGCCTGGAAGAAATTAATGTGGAAGCGCTGCTTGAAAGTAAGTTTGAAGAATCTGAAAAAAGGACTTTGGTAAAAACAGGTTCTGAAGAGCTGGATCACTTTGTAAATCATATTATGGAGCCGATGAACAGACAGAAAGGAGATGACATTCCGGTAAGCGCTTTTACGGGAATTGAGGATGGAACCTTTCCGCTTGGTACAACACAGTATGAAAAAAGAGGGATCGCCCTGTACATACCAGAGTGGAAGCCGGATCACTGTGTGCAGTGCAACCAATGCGCCTTAGTCTGTCCGCACGCCGTTCTGAGGCCATTTCTCATAACAGGTCAGGAACTTGAACATGCTCCCGAAAAGCTGCAGCAGAAGGCCAGGAGCGCAAACGGGAAGGACGGAAAATATTTTTATATGGCAGTATCGGCCATGGATTGTACAGGCTGCGGAAACTGCATAAGCGTATGTCCGGCAAAGGAAAAGGCCTTTGTCATGAGACCCCTTCCGGAAAGGAAGGAAGAGGATCGGGAAAGCTGGAATTATGTAACTGGCCTTGATAGAAAAAAGGAAACAACTAATAAGACTCTCACCGTGAAGGAAAGCCAGTTCCTGCTGCCTTATTTTGAATTTTCAGGCGCCTGTGCAGGCTGTGGAGAAACGCCGTATGCCAAGTTGATTACACAATTGTTCGGCGACCGCATGATGATTTCAAACTCTGCCGGTTGCACTACCGTATGGGGCGGAAGCGCACCTGCTGTTCCTTATAGAAAGGACAAGGATGGACACGGTCCGGCATGGGGATTTTCTCTGTTTGAAGACAATGCAGAATATGGTCTTGGAATGTATCTGGGCTATTGTGCGGTACGCGATGAGCTTCGTTCCCAAATTAAGCGGCTCAGGGAAAGCCTTGCCGTATATGCAGAGGGCGAAAAGGAAGAAATGCTCTATACAGCTATTTGTATGTGGGATGATAATTACGAAGTATCCGGTGGAACAAGAAAGAGGGCGGAAGAACTGGTAAATTGCCTGGTTCAAAACCTGCAGAAAAAAGGAGTACAGGAAATATATGCAAGAAAAGATTTCCTGATAAAACGTTCCAATTGGATTTTCGGCGGTGATGGATGGGCCTATGATATTGGCTTTGGAGGTTTGGATCACGTACTTTCCACAGGGGCAGATATTAATATTATGGTATTTGACACGGAGGTTTATTCCAATACGGGAGGCCAGTCCTCAAAATCAACGCCCAAAGCGGCTATTGCCAAATTTTCTGCAGCGGGAAAGCAGCGCAGGAAAAAGGAACTGGGAATGATGGCAATGCAGTATGGTGATGTGTATGTAGCACAAATTGCTTTGGGAGCAAATCCGTCCCAGGCAGTGAAGGTAATTCAGGAGGCAGAAAGCTATCCGGGTCCGTCGTTAATCATTGGGTATGCCCCCTGTATCAATCATGGAATTAAAGGAGGAATGGGGCAGACACAGCTGCAACAGAAGCGTGCGGTGGAAGCAGGATACTGGAACCTTTACCATTATGATCCCAGAAGAAAGATGCGGGATGAGAATCCTTTTGTTCTGGATTCCGGAAGGCCGACGGGAAATTTTGAGGAATTCCTTATGAGTGAGGTAAGGTTTTCATCCCTTAAAAAGAAAAATGAAAAACTGGCCCAGGAGCTGTTCGAACAGGCAAAAGAGGAAGCTATGGAACGGTATAAAAGATATGAAGCTCTGAGCAGGCATTAATTCAGATGGGAGCGGATATGAACAGAAAAGGAATATTAATTCACGAAAAGGACACGGTAGTTACCTTATCCGATCCGGCTTTACCGGGTGATGTAATAATTTATGAAAAGAACGGCGGGAAACAGTGCCTGACAGCCGTGGAAGAGATTCCACGATATCACAAGGCAGCCTGCCGGGATATTGGCAATGGAGAGCTAATATATAAATACGGACAGGTAATAGGACGGGCTACTGCGGATATTTCCGCAGGAAGCCTGGTCCATACAAAGAACCTGAAAAGCGTATGTATGACAGAGCCACGTGTGGGAAATGAGGAATGAAAAATGAGTGATAACAGGATAAAAGGATACAAAAGGCCGGACGGCAGATTCGGAATCAGAAATCGTGTCCTGATATTGCCTTGTTCCCTGTGTGCAAGCGAAACCGCAAGATTTGCATCCGAGCATGTAAAGGGAACGGTGGCTTTGTCCAATCAGGGAGGCTGTTCCCTCAGCCGCCGGGATTTGAATGTGACACTGGAAACTCTCTCGGGAATTGCCGCAAACCCTAATATTTACGGTACGGTTTTGGTAGGAAATGGCTGTGAAGTCGTACAGGCATCCCTGCTTGCAGAGGAGATACGGAAAAAAACGTGTAAGCCGCTGGAAATCGTAGTGATTCGTGAGGTAGGCGGAAGCATACGAGCCGTTGCTGAAATTGCCAGACTTGCGGAGAAGATGTGCCGGGACGCGGAAAGGGTTCCCCTGGTGGAAGCGGACTTATCTGAGCTGATATTGGGAACTGAATGCGGCGGTTCGGATCCTACCTCCGGCCTGGCAGCAAATCCCGTCGTTGGGGCTTGCTGTGACAGAGTGGTTCAGTGTGGCGGTACGGTTATTTTGTCGGAAACACCGGAGCTTATAGGAACGGAACCAATACTTTCACAAAGATGTAAAAACCGTGAAGTCAGCCGTCAGGTGCTTCAAATGATTGCAGATTATGAGGAAGACTTCAAACGTGTGGGTGAAAATCCCCGCAGCGGGAACCCGACGCCAGGCAATATCGCCGGGGGAATTACCACACTTGAGGAAAAATCTCTGGGCTGCATTCATAAAGCGGGAAGCAGTATTATCAACGAAGTAGTAGGTTATGCGGAACCGATTCATGAAAAAGGCCTTGTAGTTATGGATACCCCGGGGCAGGACATTGCCTCCATCATAGGTATGGCCGCAGCAGGTGCACAGGCTGTCATTTTTTCCACCGGACATGGAACTCCTACGGGTTCAGGCATAATACCTGTAATTAAACTGACGGCAAACCGGGAAACTGCATTGAAAATGGCGGATAATATTGATTTTGACTGCAGCGGCATACTGGAAAGCATCTGCTCCATCAACGATTCGGGAGAAGCGCTTTTCCAATTAGTATCGCAGGTATGTAACGGCCTTGAAACAAAAGCGGAACAGTTAGGGTTCCAGGATGTTTCTATGGCCCGATATTGTAACTTTGCCTGAAGGGAAAAGGATAAAGATATGGGTTTAATGACAGCACAGGAATATATAGAAAGTCTGCGCAGATTAAAGACAAAAGTATTTCTTATGGGAAAGCAGGTGGACAATTTTGTAGATCACCCTATGATAAGGCCATCCATAAATTCAGTGGCCATGACATATGAACTGGCTCAGGATCCTGCTTACCAGGATATTATGCTGGCAGATTCTAATCTGACAGGTAAGAAGATTAATCGTTTTTGTCATCTGCACCAGAATGAACAGGATCTGATTAAAAAAGTGAAAATGCAGAGATTGCTGGGGCAGAAAACTGGTTCCTGCTTTCAACGGTGCGTGGGTATGGATGCTTTTAACGCGGTTTTCTCCACTACATATGAAGTGGATCAGAAATATCATACCAGCTATCACGAAAATTTTATCCAATACATGAAATACGTCCAGGAAAATGACCTTACCGTAGATGGAGCTATGACGGATCCTAAGGGTGACAGAAGCCTTCCACCTGCAAAACAGGCAGATCCGGACTTGTATCTGCATGTGGTGGAAAAGACACGGGAAGGAATATATGTTACTGGCGCAAAAGCCCATCAAACAGGTGCGGTAAATTCCCATGAGCATTTGATTATGCCGACTATCGCCATGAAGGAAGCTGATAAAGCATATGCAGTATCCTTCGCAATTCCCTCGGATGCGGATGGGATCATAATGATATATGGAAGACAGTCCTGTGATACAAGAAAGCTGGAAAAACCCGGCTGTATTGATTGCGGAAACTGCAGGTTCGGCGGCCAGGAGGCTTTGGTGGTATTTGACCATGTGTTCGTTCCGTGGAAACGTGTTTTTCTGTGCGAGGAATATGAATTTGCCGGTGTGTTGGTAGAGCGGTTTGCCGGATACCACAGACAGAGCTATGGCGGCTGCAAAACGGGTGTGGGGGATGTGCTGATAGGAGCCGCCGCTGTTGCAGCAGAATATAACGGTGTCCGGAATGCATCCCATATAAAGGATAAGCTGATAGAGATGATCCATTTGAATGAAACTCTATACAGCTGCGGAATCGCCTGTTCGGCAGAAGGAAAGCCTACCCCCGCAGGAAATTATCAGATAGATAATCTGCTGGCTAATGTTTGTAAACAGAACGTGACAAGATTTCCTTATGAAATTGCCCGTCTGGCAGAAGATATTGCTGGAGGTCTGATGGTTACCATGCCCTCCGAAGAAGATTTCAATTCTCCGCAGACAGGAGATATATGCAAAAAATATTTCAGGGGCAGCGCAGAATCCAATACTATGGAGCGAATGAAAATATTACGTTTAATTGAAAATATGACCCTTGGAAGTGCGGCGGTTGGCTACAGAACAGAATCCATGCACGGGGCAGGCAGTCCTCAGGCACAGCGGATTATGATAGGCAGACAGGGGAGACTGGAAGAAAAGAAAGAACTGGCAAAAGCAATAGTTGGAATACCGTTGAAATAAGGAAAATATTGGATTTTTTTTCATAGATTTTCCGATGTCTACGCGGTATAATAATGATACCAGTGAAATAGAGAAGAGAGGGATTACCGTGCCAAACAATACATTGCTTGTTGAAAATGCATACAACTATATTCTGGATCAGATTCTGAATGGAAAAATCAAACCGGGAGACCGTATCCGGGAGGATATCATTGCAGAACAGTTGGAAACCAGCAGGACACCGGTGCGGGAGGCTGTGAATCAATTATGTCAGAATGGATTTATACATAACGTAAAGCGTAAAGGACTTTATTGTGTACAGATATCCAGGGAAGAATTGATCGATTTACTGGAATTGCGGTTAGTTTTGGAAGATTACTGCTATGCCAAATGTGCCGACAAAGCCACTAAAGAAGATATCGCCCGCTTAAATCAGTACATAGATGCGTTTATGGCGCTTCCGAAAGATGAGCAGCTGGCTAATCATGAAAAATATGATATCCAATTCCACCTTATGACAGCGGAAATGACGGGTTCTCAACGACTGACAAAATATATTAATGAAATAGAAACCTGTTTATTAATTGTCAGAAAAAATCTCAAGAATTCCAGCAGAAAAGAAGAAGTCGTAGATTTATCCTGGCTTTTGCACAAAAATATTGTAAAAGCAATGGAATTAAAAGACAAGGGACTTTTACAGGAGCTGAACAGAGAACACATTAAGCTAATGAAAGACACCCAATTGATTTGAATACCGCATAATTCAAAAAACGAAAGGCTAAAACATCGGTTAACGGTTGTTTTAGCTTTTTTTATTGCTTTTTTCATTCATAAAATCAAAAATCCCTGGCAAAACTAAAATCAATAGCAAATGATACAATCCGAGGCACCGCACCCACAGCCGTCCATTCCGCCGGCTCCCGGCGCGGTGCCCCGGCCCTGTAATCTTTCCCTGCCATAATCATGCCCATCTTAATTTAACCCTCCCTAATGAAAGGAGCCGATCCATGAAAATGACCTTCCGATGGTATGGGGATAACGATCCGGTAACCCTGGGGCAAATCAGACAGATCCCAGGCGTCACCGGCATCGTATCAGCCATATATAACATTCCCGTAGGTAAAGTCTGGCCCGTTGAGGCCATCAGGGAACTGAAAGAAAAAGTCAGCCGTTCCGGCCTTGCGCTGGAAGTGATTGAAAGCGTTCCGGTGCATGAGGACATCAAATTGCGCCGGGGAAAATACCAGGAATATATAGAGAATTATAAGGAAAATATCCGCAGGCTGGCAGCAGAGGGAATCCGATGCATCTGCTATAATTTCATGCCGGTTTTTGACTGGACGAGATCCCGCCTGGATCAGCCGCTGCCGGACGGCTCCAATGCCCTTGTTTACTATAAAGAGGATGTGGACAGGATGGATCCGGCAAAGATGTCCCTGCCCGGCTGGGATGCTTCCTATTTTCCGGAAGAGATCGAAGAGCTGATCCGGGAATATCAGCTTCAGGGCATTGAAGGCCTTTGGGAAAATTTGAAGTATTTTATCCAGGAAATCATTCCGGTCGCCATAGAATGCAATGTGAATATGGGCCTTCATCCGGATGATCCGCCGTGGCCTATTTTCGGAATTCCCAGAATTATCACGGACGAGGCTGCCATTGACCGTTTCCTTTCGCTTTATGATGATCCCCACCATGGCATCAGCCTTTGCAGCGGCAGCCTGGGCTGCGCCGCCTGCAACGATATCCCGCATCTGGTTTGCAAATACGGAAAGATGGGAAGAATACATTTTGCCCATATGAGGAATGTCAAAATACTGGAGGACGGTTCCTTTGAGGAAAGCGCCCATCCATCCTTCTGCGGCTCCCTGGATATGGTGGAAATCATGAAGGCCTATTATGAAACCGGATTTGAGGGCTATATGAGGCCGGATCACGGAAGAATGATCTGGGGTGAAACCGGGAAACCCGGCTATGGCCTTTATGACAGAGCGCTGGGCGCCGTATATCTCATGGGAATCTGGGAAACGTTAGAAAAGGAATGGAAAAAACGATGAATGATAAAACAGAACAAAATGCCGGGAATATAAGGCCCTTCGGCATGCGGGATAAAATAGGCTACATGTTCGGAGACTTTGGAAACGATTTTACGTTTATATTTGCCAGCTCTTTTCTCATGGTATTTTATACAAAGGTATTGGGAATCAGCGGCCTTGCCGTGGGTACCCTTTTTCTGGTGGCAAGATGCGTGGATGCGGTGACGGATATCACCATGGGCCGCATTGTGGATATGAGCCGTACCGGCCGGGATGGGAAATTTAAGCCCTGGCTGCGCAGGATGAGCGCGCCGGTGGCGCTGGCAAGCTTCCTTATGTACCAGTCCGGCCTTGCAGGCGCCTCCATGCCGGTAAAAATGATTTATATGTACGTAACCTATCTTTTGTGGGGAAGCATTTTTTATACGTCGATAAACATTCCCTACGGCTCCATGGCGTCCGCTGTCACCTCAGATCCGGATCAGCGAACCTCGCTGTCCACATTCCGCGGTATCGGCGCGACGCTGGCAGGCCTGGTCATCGGGGTGGGTGCGCCTCTTCTTATCTATACGACGGACGCTGCGGGAAATCAGATCGTAAGCGGTCCGCGTTTTACAGCAGTGGCAGGCCTGTTTTCCCTGCTTGCCATTGTCTGCTATTTTATCTGCTATCGCTGCACTACGGAGCGGGTGCGTATGGACAGGATGGGAAACCGGGAGAATGCAACGCTGGCAAGAACCTTCCGTACTGTTTTTTCCAGCAGGGCCCTTCTGGCGATTATCGGGGCAGCCATCGGCCTTCTGCTGAGCCAGCTTTTAATCCAGTCCATGAACCAGTATCTGTATCTGGATTATTTCCGGAATACCAAAGTGCTTTCCGCGTTCAGCCTGGTTTCCACCGTGGTGTCGCTGGCCATTGCAGGCGTTACCGTCCCCCTTTCCAAACGCTTCGGGAAAAAAGAAGTGTCTGCGGCGGCCACCTGTTTTTCCGGCGTGGCCTACCTGATTCTGTATTTCATGCACATTACCAGCGCATGGCTGTATATGATTCTCTCTGTCATCGGATTTCTGGGGGTGAACCTGTTCAATATGGTGATTTGGGCGAATATTACGGATGTGATTGATGATCATGAGGTAAGGACCGGAAGCAGGGATGACGGTACGGTGTATTCCGTCTATTCCTTTGCCCGTAAAATAGGACAGGCGCTGGCCGGAGGGCTGGGCGGCGCTGCGCTGCAGGCCATCGGCTACGATGAGCTGGCTACGGTGCAGAACGCCAGGGTGGTGGAAGGCATTTATGCCACAGTCAACCTGATCCCCGCAGTCTGTTTCCTGGGCGTGGCCGCCATTCTTGCCTTTGCCTATCCATTGAGCAGAAAAAAGGTGGAGGAAAATGCCGCCATATTAAAAAAGAAAAGAGAAATGGAACAGCGCTCCTGAAAGGGGCGCTGTCTTTCAGATCCATCCCCCGTCAATGGTGATGATTTGCCCGGTCATATAAGCGGGCGCCGTTATAAGCTGGCCCGCCAGGGCGGCCACCTCCTCCGGCCTTCCGATTCTGTCTGCCGGAATTTCTTCGATGAGAGAGGCCATTTCTTCAGGGGCAAAGCAGCGGTTCATATCGGTATCGATTACCCCGCAGGCAATGGCATTGACCTGGATATTGCTGGGAGCAAGTTCTTTTGCCAGCGCCTTTGTAAGACTGTTGACCCCACCCTTTGAAGCGGAATAGGCGGCTTCCATGGAAGCGCCCGCCTGTCCCCATACCGATGAAATATTGATGATTCGTCCCTGCTTGGCGTGCACCATCAGCGGAATTGCCCTTCGGCAGGTATAAAAACAGCTGTCAAGATTGGTTGACATAACACGTCTCCACTGGGAAACGGACATATCGGAAAGAAGTCCGATGTGAGAGATGCCCGCATTATTAATCAGTACATCCAGGCGGTTCAGTCCGTCAAACAACCGATCCACAGCCTCCGGATCGCCCATATCGCCCTGGAAAATGTGACAGGAAACGCCGTATTTTTTTTCCAGGCATCCGGCAAGCTCCTTTAACTGATCCAGTGAATTCAGGCAGGTCAGCGTAAGATCAAAGCCCTGCCTGGCCAGCTCTTTGGCTATAGCTTCCCCGATCCCGCGGGAGGCTCCGGTAATTAATGCTTTCTTTCTCATAGGGTTCTCCTTTTATGAACTTGGTGTCTTCCTATTGTAACATATCCTGAGGAAGGTTGAAAGCTGCGGCCGAAACCGGTATAATGGAAACAACGGCTGGATAAGCTTACAATAAAGAATGGTAAAGGGGTAGTGATTATGCATGATTTGATAATTATCGGTTCCGGCCCTGCGGGGCTGAGTGCTGCGGTATACGGAAGAAGAGCCGGATTTTCCACGTTGGTAATAGAGAAAAATCCCATGAGCGGAGGTCAGGTGCTCAACACCTATGAGGTGGACAATTATCTGGGGCTGCCCGGAATCAACGGTTTTGACATGGGGATGAAGTTCAGGGAGCATGCGGAAAAAATGCAGGCGGAATTCATGGAAGCGGATGTGCTTGGCGTGGAGGATTCCGAGGATTGCAAGCTGGTGAAAACAGCGGAAGGGGATTTTGAGGCCAGGGCGGTTATTATAGCCTCCGGCGCTTCCCACAGCCATCTGGGCGTGCCCGGGGAAGAGGAACTGAGCGGAATGGGCGTTTCCTACTGCGCCACCTGTGACGGCGCTTTTTTCCGGGGTAAGACGGTAGCGGTGATAGGCGGCGGAGACGTGGCGGTTGAGGATGCCATTTTCCTGGCCAGAGCCTGTGAAAAGGTATATCTGATTCACCGCAGGGACAGTCTCAGGGCGGCACAGTCGCTGCAGAATACCATGCTGGCGCTGCCCAATGTGGAGGTTTGCTGGGACAGTGTAGTGGAAAGTATCAACGGCGACGGCCAGGTAAGCTCTCTTACCATGCTGCATAAACCGAGCGGAGAGCGGCGGGAACTTCCTCTTCAGGGCGTTTTTATCGCAGTTGGCATTAAACCCAATTCCGAAAGCTTTATCTCCAACATTGCATCAGATGAAAAAGGCTACCTTATCGCGGGTGAGGACTGCGCAACCAGTATGCCCGGCGTATTTGCCGCAGGCGATATCCGTACCAAGAAGCTGCGCCAGATTGTAACCGCCGTGGCGGATGGGGCCAATGCGGTGGAGGGCGTACAGGAATATTTCCTGCAGTAATATTTCCTGCAGTAATATTGTAATTGTTCAGTACGGCGTATCTTCTTGAATGGCTCTTCTATTCAAGAAGCAGCGGATGTTCATCCAATGTAAATTTTAAATATTACGTAACAACTTTTATTGTTAATTATTGCCAGTATGTAATATAAAATCTGTAAAATTCAAAAAATGTTCACAATTTGGAAGGGAAGGCCGAGTGCCTTCCTTTCCTTGATTTTATGCGGTTTCGCAGGCTTTTTCTCTTTAGAATCGCTTTTTGTGTAAAGGTTGACAAAAAATGGCGGCGGTGGTATAGTTAACAACAGATGTAATAATTTCGTAACAAATGTAACAGTTCAAATGATTTTTTGGAGGAACTCATGAAATATACACGCGTGAAAGCTGTAACATGTGCAATCACTGCTTCCGCAGTAATATTTGGTACAGCTGCTATGCAGGCAAGTGCAACCGGTGTATCTTATGAACTTCCGGCAGCAGGCATCGGCCTGACGCTGGATGAAGGCAGTTCCCTCACAAGTGTACAGGAAGAAGCAGACCAGAGCGAAAAGGCTGCACAGACTGTCCAGACCGCACAGGAATCCTCAGAGGTAACATCTGTGGATATCGAAACCGGAATGACAGGAGCAGGAGAATCATCCATTGACGCACAGGTTGATTCCCATATCCAGGAACAGCAGACAGAGGCGGCGATTACCAATGGTATTGGCGTGGCAAGCGTACTGGATGCGGTGGAAGCTCCTGAAGCCGAAGCATCTGTGTCAGACGTGGTTCTGACAATCGGCGAGGATGCGGTTCTGAGCGGACAGGCTACCGTGCAGGGAGAAGCTCTTGCACAGTCGAAGACAATTGTTGAACCTGTAGACCTGAAGGAAACACAGACTGCCAAATCAGAGACAACCCAGACACCTGAACAGGAGCAATCCTCACAGGCAGTTAATAATAGCCAGGAAAAAGAATCCGAACCGGAAAAGGAAGAAAGCAGGGAATCTGAATCCCAGACCGAAACCTCTTCCGAAGAAGAGTCAAAGAAGGAAACCGAATCCTCTGCTCAGACCGAATCTTCATCAGAAGCTTCTTCTGAGACAAAGACGGAAGCTTCCTCTGAGGCAACAACAGAAACCTCATCTGAGACAACAACGGAATCTTCTTCTGAAACAACTACAGAGACTTCAACGGAAACAACCACTGAGACCACGACCGAAACAAGCAGTGAGACAACAACAGAAACTACAACAGGGACAAGCACAGAGACAACAACGGAAACCGCTTCCCAGGCACCTTCGGAAACAGCAACGGAGTCTGCAGCAACAGAAACTTCTTCTGAAGCTTCCGCAGAAGCAGCTCCGGCAGCAGAGACAACCTCCGCGGCAGCAGCCGTTTCATCACACGGTGAATCAGTTGCGGATTTCGCAGTGCAGTTTGTCGGCAACCCTTATGTATATGGCGGGACAAGCCTTACAAACGGTGCGGACTGCTCCGGTTTTGTAATGAGCGTATATAAGAACTTCGGTGTTTCCCTTCCTCATTCCTCATCTGCAGACAGAAATGTAGGCACGGATGTAGGCGGACTGGAAAATGCACAGCCCGGAGATATCGTATGCTATACCGGCCATGTGGGAATCTACATCGGCGATGGACAGATCGTACATGCCAGCACGGCAAGCACCGGAATCAAGATTTCTGAGGCGGATTACAGAACTCCTGTGGCAGTAAGAAGAGTTCTTCCCTGAGAAATAAATAATAATGAAAAGCAACAGAGGATATGTTCTTAGGAGCATATCCTTTTTATTATACAGAAAGAGTGTGTGATGGTGTTTGCCTGTCAGGAAAAAAATGCTGCGGAAGTGTACCAAAGAAGCTTATCAGGTCTGCGCTTCCCCTCCTGTTGGCCAGCCTGCTCCAGTCCTTTTACAGTATTGTGGATATGGATATGCTTGTTGTGAGGAATATAGCACGTGAAACGGGGCTTGTGGCAATCAGTAATGCTTCCATGTTGAGTTTTGTCATTAACTCTGTCTGCATCGGCGTTACAATGGGCGGAACGGTTTTAATTGCCCAATATAAAGATGCGGAGGAACAGCAGGGGCAGACAGTAACCGTTTGGAACATTTGGCTGCAATGTTGAATTACTTTGGTGTATCCGTCGCTGCAGCATCCGGTGTAGGGCTTAAAATAAATACGTTTGCAGGAATGCCCTGCTGGACAATAGGGCAGGCGGTTTCACCGATTCTGCCGGCTGTCACAGGTCTGATTTACTTTAAGGGCAAGTCCTGGGAAAGTAAAAAAATAATACATCACAGGACATGAAAAGCAGTCTGGCACGCCGTTTGCAGAGGGATGGCAGGAGACAGATTTTTAAAAAAAATCAGATAAAAATATATTATTGTCTGACACTTTCGAAATTATTTGAAAAGGCACTGAATTTATCCGAATTGTAGATTCTGCACAAAATTTGTCGAAGTATGTAGAAATAAGAGTTTTTTAACCACAAAGTTATCCACACAGAAAAAGCGGTATTTTTGGGGATTATGGAGTTATACACGAACTTATACACATTATCCACAGGTTGAGAAAATATTTCAGTGCTGTTCGTAAGAACGTAAAATGGAACGGGTGTTTTGGCAAGTTCCACGAATTTTACAAAATAATTACAAAGTTATGTCATTTCACATTGACAGAAACAATTATAAATTTTCAGTTAAAATTCTGAAAACATTGCATGCCGGTGTGGGGATATGTTATAATCCAAATAAGGACAAAAAGATATGCCGCAGGATGTGGACAGGCAATATGGTCTTTGTTCCTAATATGAAACAGAAGGGATGATCGGCATGAAATTCATTATCAGCGGAAAGAACATCGAAATAACACAGGGGCTTCGCAGCGCAGTGGAATCGAAGATTGGCAAGCTGGAAAAGTACTTCACCCAGGACACAGAAGTACATGTAACGCTGAGCGTTGAGAAAGACAGACAGAAGATTGAGGTGACAATCCCGGTAAAAGGCAGTATTATCAGGTCGGAGCAGACAAGCAATGATATGTATGTATCCATCGACCTGGTTGAAGAGGTAATTGAGAGACAGCTTAAGAAATATAAGAATAAAATTACGGACAAGCATCAGTCAGGCGGCAACTTCCAGCAGGCTTTTATTGATAAGGATTATCCGGAAGAAGAGGAGATCCAGATTGTCAGAACCAAGAAATTCGACATTAAGCCGATGTATCCCGAAGACGCATGTATCCAGATGGAACTTCTGGGACATAATTTCTTTGTTTTCTTCAATGCGGAAACAGAGCAGGTGAACGTAGTGTATAAGAGAAAAGGCAATACCTACGGATTGATTGAACCGGAATATTAAGAGTTAAGCAAGTGAGATAGAAAAGGGGGCCGCGCCCCCGGTGATCGATGGATCACCGGGGGCG
>NZ_KE992769.1:0-4982 GCF_000466465.2 Clostridium sp. KLE 1755 | reverse complement strand
GCCCTGTCCCCTGCCCCCGAACCCTCAGACCCGCTGCCCGGTACTGTTTGGCTGCGTTTTAGTAATGCAGATAAAAAAAGTATTATGGCGTGCTGTTTTAGGTATCACTGGATGATGGGACGGATTCTTGTTGTAGTCGTGCAGGCGTATATTTATATATCAGTATTTGTACAGCAGCTCAGTGACTGGACTGTCTGAACCGATATTCTACGGTTAATTATTTACGTTTTGGCCGCATTATGCTATGGATAGGCAAAGTATATATACTAAATATAAGTCCTTTTATTTTCTCCCGGCTGCCGGAAAATATACTTTTTTCAGGATAAGCGCAGCTGTCCCAGTGTCCTTTGGCTTTTCTCAAATGCGCCCGGCGCCTGCCTCCCTTCTTTGGCGGCGCTGTGGGGGATTTGCGGTGCCATTGGAAAAAACGGTGATGTTTCTTACTGTTCTGAAAGGCCATAATTCTGCCGTCTTTAGCGGCCTGTCTGACGAACACAGGAGTAAAGACGCCTGCGGCCTTACTTCTGCAGAGGAGTTTTGGCCGCGCTGGCAGAATTATGGCATTTCGGAACAGTTAGGAACACCCCGTTTTCGAGACTGGTACTGCAAATATCCCCACAGCGCCGCCAAGGAAGGGAGGAAGACGCCGGGCGCATTTGGGAAAGGGCAAAGGGCACTGGGACAGCTGCGCTTATCCTCCCCCTCACTCCTTGACCATTTCGCGTTTGAGGCGTTTCATGATCTTTTTTTCGAGGCGGGATATGTAGGATTGGGAAATGCCAAGGAGGGTGGCTACCTCTTTCTGGGTCATTTCCTGGCCGTCGGGGGTGTTGAGACCGAATCTTAAGTTGATGATGGTTTTTTCACGGTCGGTGAGTTTGTTGATGGCCTTGAGGAGGAGCTTTCGTTCCACTTCGTTTTCGATGTCGCGGTAGATAACGTCCTCGTCTGTTCCCAGGATATCGGAAAGGAGGAGTTCGTTGCCGTCCCAGTCCACGTTCAGGGGTTCGTCGATGGATACCTCAAGGCGGGTTTTGTTGTTTCTGCGCAGGTACATGAGGATTTCATTTTCAATGCAGCGGGAGGCATAGGTGGCCAGCTTGATGTTTTTGTCGGGCTTGAAGGTGTTGATGGATTTGATCAGGCCGATGGTTCCGATGGAGATCAGGTCTTCTACGCCCACGCCGGTATTGTCGAATTTTTTTGCTATGTAAACCACAAGTCTGAGATTATGTTCAATGAGAATATTTTTTGCTTCGTCTTCATATTCTGTTCCCAGGTCACTGATGATTTCATTTTCTTTTTCTGATTCAAGGGGCGGGGGGAGTACCTCGGCGCCTCCGATATAATGAATGTCGCCCTGTCCTGATAAAAGGAAACTGGGTTCCCTGCGAATCATTTTAAACTGCATTTTTCCTGGTATTGCAACTTTTAATATCATGTCCGTTCCTCCGATTTTCAAGTAATGCAGGATGCAGGATCATCTGGTATGCGCCGCTTTGTGTGACCTTATTTTCATAGAGTCCGAGAAGCGCTTTCTCGATAACCAGCTCCTGTCCTTCTTTCTTTACCTTCAGTTTCTCAATTTCCACTGCCTGCATTATGCCGTGCTTTTTGCCAAGGGAGTGGTAGGGGATGAGGCGGAATTTTTCGGGGATATCCAGGGGGATTTTCCCTTCCAGCGCCGCTTTTTCCACAACGCATACCGGCCTTTGGCTGATGGGGTCGTACAGGCTGTTGCCGCTGTCTATCAGCGCCTCCAGGGTGATTTTTACGTCTCCATCTTCCAGTATTGCGGTTACTATCACTGCCTGCGCACTCTTTTTTTCCCACCGGAGTATGTAAAGGGCGGCGGTTCCTATGCCCACTGCACACAGGGAAGCCTGCATGGTCGTCATGGCAGGTCTTCTGCCTGCAGCGTGCAGCAGGGCGTACAGGGCGCCAGCCAGCAGGAAGGCCGCCGCATGGTAGAGTATCACCGCCCTGCAGAAAACCTGCAGGGTGCGGATGCGGAATGCCAGCCAGAGGGTTGCAAGCGAGCACAATGCAAATAACAGGACCTTAATGTTTCTGCTTATTCCCGATAACAGGAAGATGACGCAGAATAACAGCGTTCCGGCCGCCGATGCGAAAACAATCCGTTTGAGCGTGACAGTGCTCCGCAGGAATTCTCTTGTCAGCAGCAGGAGTACACAGCTTTGTACCAGCTGAAGCAGAAACAGGCGGTCAATATACACGATGTACCTCACTTCTCACCTCCTGTATGTATGGCAACTGCTTTCATGGGTTAATTATAGCGGCCAGTCCCTGCATTTTTTGTCGGAACGGCGCACATTTTCTTCTGTATCCGTCTGTAATTTTCGACAAATTATCGGGGGATGCGCAGCGCTGTAGCTTTATGTGGTATCGGCGCATTAAAAAAGGAGCAGCCGGCAGTCACTGCCATTTGCTCCTTCAGGTATTATATAAAAGGCCTCATCCGCAAAACGGAGGGGCCTTTTATTATTACACGATCATTATGTTTATATGGAATTATTGTATCTGTTCAGCAGGTCAGCGCATTTACTGCTCTGACCGTAAGAAAATGATTCAAGAGTGATAAAATCCATCGCCAAAGGCGATTTAGGATGGATTTTAGCAGTAACTGTGAAGGGTACTGAACAGTTACGAATTATTTCTCAGCCATGCATGCGTACCACTCTTTCCCCGCTTTGCCTGTAAGGAATTCAGAAGGGGATAAATCTGCCGCCTGCATTCGCTGCGGATGATTACCTTTTACTGTAGATGTACCTGTGGTCCGGTTATTTCTTCTGAAGGAAATCCGGAATCTTCAGGGACTTCTCTTCCACGCTGCTTCTTAAGTTGCCGGGCTTCTTGATTCCCAGGTTAGGAAGCTGTGTCACGGGCTTGGTTCCCGTTCCCTGTCCGGGAGTAATCGGCGTGTAGGGCCGTACGGGCGTTCCATTTCCCTGCGCAACAGGCTTTACGCCCTGCTGGGGCTTCACGCTGAAATTGGAACCGAACTTATTCTGGTTCTGAGGCTTGTCATCCAGGCCGGTTGCGATAACGGTAATCTGGCAGGTATCCGGCGTGGTATCATCGTACATGGCGCCAAAGATAATATTCACATCGTCCCCGGTCAGCTGCTGTACATAGCTTGCCGCATCGTCCGCGTCGTACATGGAAATATCACCGCTGACATTGATGATAACATCGGTGGCTCCTGCAATGGTGGTTTCAAGCAACGGGCTTTCCACAGCCATCTTAACGGCTTCAGAAGCCTTATCATCACCCTTGCCGTAGCCGATACCGATATGGGCGATGCCTTTTTCCTTCATAACTGTCTGTACATCGGCAAAGTCCAGGTTAATAACAGCGGGCACATTGATCAGGTCGGTAATTCCCTGTACTGCCTGCTGGAGGACTTCATCCGCTTTCTTAAGGGCCTCGGGCATTGTAGTCCTGCGGTCCACAATTTCAAGAAGCTTGTCATTGGGTATCACAATGAGCGTGTCCACGCTGTTCTTCAGGCGTTCGATACCGCTCAGCGCGTTGGTCATACGTGTCCTCGCTTCAAAACGGAAGGGCTTTGTCACAACGCCTACCGTAAGGATTCCCATTCCTTTGGCAATCCCGGCAATTACAGGCGCCGCGCCGGTTCCTGTCCCGCCGCCCATGCCGCAGGTTACGAATACCATGTCCGCACCGGTAAGGGAATTGGTGATTTCATCCGTGCTTTCTTCAGCCGCCTTCTGGCCAACCTCCGGCTTTGCGCCGGCGCCCAGTCCCTTGGTCAGCTTCTCTCCGATCTGGAGCAGCTTGGGCGCCTTGCATAACTGAAGCGCCTGCTTGTCCGTATTCACTCCGATAAAATCCACACCATCAATTTTTTCATCAATCATTCTATTAACAGCATTATTGCCCGCACCGCCAACACCGATCACTATGATCTTGGCAGCAGACTCAGCGTCATTTGTCTTAATTTCCAGCAAAGGTACTTCCTCCTTTAGATTTCCATATAAACTTCACAGTTCCTATCATATAATTATTTTGCGAAGAACGCAATATCTTTTTTCATTTTCTTCTACTTATTTATCCTGTTCAAAGGTAACATTAGAGCCGCTTCCGGAATAATTTTCCATGTGGAAGACTCCTTTTGTTCCCGCGGCCGCAGGCAGTATTTGCTTGAGTCTTGAAATTTTCTCCTCCACGTTGTCGTCATTGCCCAGCTTAACTCTCACATCGCCAAAATATAACGTCATTTCGTACGAGTCGTCAAAATAAATTTTATCGGCGCTGATTTCATATTTCGACAAGATCTGGGTCATATACAGTATTTCCTTAAATACCTCCTGGTTGTCCACCGGCAGGGGCTCATAAAGCACCACCTGGTTGAACGGGATTCCCGTCACCTGGGGGATTCCGGCAGTTTTGGCATCGGAAGCCTCCACCACGGTTCCGTCTTTGTCAAAATACATGTACTTGTCCAGATATTCCACGTACCCGGCCACAGCCTTTTCATAAACCACAATCTTAATGGTGTCTGGCGCCAGGACCTTTACATCCATGTTTTCGATAAAGGGAATTCCCCTGATTCCCTTATTTTTATATTTCAGGGAGAGGTAGAGGGAGTTGTCCCCCAGCCGCTCGGAGGTCACCATTTGTATGATTTCCTCGTTGGTATAATGCACGTTCCCTTCCACATAAATGGTTTCCACATGATAATGTTTTCCTATGTAAAAGAGCACACCAGATGCAATCAGCAAAAGAAACAGGAATATTCCGGCCGCAATCAGGCCGCGTCCCGGGCCCCTGGGCCGGAGGGACTGCAGCCCCTTTCCTCCTCTGCCAGCGCCGCTGTCCGCATTTCCCATAACCACCCGCAGCTTGCTGCCAGTGGATGTGGTGGCCGCCACCCTGCTGATGCTTCTTACCGTTCCCGGGCTGCCGGCGTTTTTTTTGCGTTCGGCCTGAGGGGGGGA
>NZ_KE992768.1:28705-97212 GCF_000466465.2 Clostridium sp. KLE 1755 | reverse complement strand
TGTGCGAGAAATTTTCGCCTTTCAGAGCTGAGACCATATTGGCTGCCCAGTCACCGGAACCATACCCCAGTTTGTTGTACCATTTCAAATACTTTTTTTCCTGCATATCCCCTTGCACTCCTTTTCTGTTTGTCCAAACCCTGCATCTGCGTTGTATGCCCGGTATCCGTGTCTCCGGATCTTACATCCCCGCCATTACAGAAGTCCGGCATTTTTCCCCTTTTGCAGTTGATTTTCTCTCTGCAATTAGTGGTGTGTACGAGCACCATATTTATATTTTAGTTTTACACTTCCATTTTGTCAATAGAGCAAAGTTATACGTAAATATTTCTATGCATTTTTCACAAATACCAAGTTGTAATTTTATTATTTTTTTCGTACAAAACGTAAACATGATGTGTCCGCACACATTTTCACTCTGTATTTTACATATTCACCACATTTCTGCAAATGCAGTGCTGTTTTACAGTACTACAATTATTGCGTAAAAAAAGCAAACAAACTTAAAGTGAATACAGATCTGTGCTGTTATATTCTATGATAATCTGATATACTCAGGAAAATGGGGATTGAAATAATGGACATATGAATAAAGAATTGTAAAATTGAAAAGGGGAATTTTATTCTGATTGCCGCCGCTATGGCTGTTATTATCGCCGCATCCGCTGCCAAATCCGTTTTCACCGTTATATCCGCTTCCGCTGCCAAATCTGTTTTCGCGCTGTTTTGCCCTGTTTTTGCGTCCGTTTTCCTTCCCGGCAGTCGTAATCCTGCCGGCGGCTTCTATTTTAATATTTTCACGGCATCAGATATCAGGGAGGTTATAAAGATATGGACAAGCTGCTGATTATTGACGGTTCCAACCTTCTTTTTCAAATGTTTTTCGGCATGCCTTCGCGTATTATAAACGGGAAGGGAAAGGCGATCCAGGGTACTCTCGGCTTTGTCGGCGCCACTATTAAAATTATCCGGATGACCTGCCCCACCCATGTTGTAATACTCTTTGACGGAGAACATCCAAATGTCCGTACAATTCTGCTTCCCGGTTATAAAGCGAACCGCCCGGATTACTCGCAGGTGGATGAGGCGGATAATCCCTATTCACAGCTTGCGGATGTATACGCCGCGCTGTCGTTTATGAATATCAAATATACGGAGGTCCAGGAACTGGAAACCGATGACATAATCGCGGGCTATGCTTACGCCTATGGGGAACAAATGTCAGTGGTAATTGCTTCCTTTGACAGTGATTTTTTTCAGCTGATCAATGAAAATATAAAGGTTTTACGCTACCGCGGCAAAAATACGGTTGTCTGTGATCCTGATTATATCAAAGAAAAACTGGGCATCGCACCTTCCCTGTATGCGGATTTTAAATCCCTTACAGGTGACAGCTCCGACAACATAAAAGGCGCGGATAAGATCGGTCCGAAAACCGCTGCCCGGCTTCTCCATGAATTCGGGGATTTGGAAAGCATCCTTGAAAATTCCGACAGTATCGAAAGACCGTCCATAAAAGAATCAATTGTAAAAAATGCAGAACGACTGCGCACGAATTATAAACTCATAAAGCTTGGCGGCAAAGCTGTAATCCCATTTTCCATAAGCGAATTAGAATATAATTACAGCGGAATTACAACAAATGAAGTCCTGAACGGAATTGGATTAAAATAAATGCAGAGGACTATCTTTCAGGCGCTTTATCCTCAAGTTTTCTGTTCAGTTCCTCCAGTAAAGCAGGAAGCTCCGAAGGATGATGTACCGTATAATCCGGCCTCCAGTCCTCTTCCTCTATAGTTCTGTAATAACGCGGCGACCAGTCCAGCCAGATGCTGGTAATCCCAAAACGGTTTGCCCCTGCAATATCCTTTTTCAGATTATTGCCAATCATGACAATCCGTTTCTTATCCTTTTCCTCCAGTCCCAGCTGTTCCATGGCTGTCTGAAACATAATTGCCTCCGGCTTCTGCTGTCCCACCGTTTCCGAAACTACCCAGGCATCGAAGCAGCTGCGCAGTCCGTTTTTTCTGTAAACATTCTGAAAGGACGCTTCTTCCCCGTCCGCTACAAGCGCAACAGTGTAACCTTCCTCATGCAGCTGCTGCAGTATTTCCCCTGCATTTTCAATAAACTCCGCCTGGCTTACAATCCCCGGTTCCTGTGCATCATAAACCTGGGAAGCCTCGTTAATAATGGTGTCTCCGCTATCCGTAAAGATAATCAGCGTTTTATTTTTTTCCATCATACTTTCTCTCCTTACTCTGCCTGTAAAAAACTTTGTTTTTTTTACAAATTTCCTCTGTTTTGACTTTTTCCTGTTTACTGTACAGGAAAACAATTTCCGGTCTAAGTATACCTGCAAAGCCCAAAATAATCTATGTAATATTTGTCCTGGAAAAATCAAAAACATTGCATTTTTTGTTTTATTTTTTCTTCAACAATACCGTCCCCTGCTCATGACTTTCAATTTCCAAAAAGTCCCCCGAATTCTATCAGTAGTAGAAAAACGGCTGTAAACTCAAAAAAGCAGTTATTGTAACAGACCATACGCACAGGCTATAATCACTGTATAAGAAACGGAGGAATGAGCAATGCTGGACAGTATTAAAATCGGACATTTTATCTCAGAAAAGAGAAAAGAATTGAAAATGACGCAGCAACAGCTGGCGGATAAACTGAAGGTCTCCTTTCAGGCAGTTTCCAAATGGGAAAACGGAAGCGCTTACCCCAATCTGGAGGTTCTTTATGAGCTGGCCGTGGCGCTGGGTGTTAAGGTAGATGATATTCTCACCGGCTGTGAAAAAACCGGGGAAGGTCTTTCCTACAGCAAGGCTGGCATTGACATCACTTACACGGACACAATTAAACAGGAAATGGCAAAGCATCTGGAAACAAAGGACAGGCGCGTACTTAATGGCCTGGGTCCCTTCGCCTCTCTGTACGACCTGCATTTTCCTGAAATCAAAGAACCGGTGCTCGTGCTGAAATCCGAGGAGCCGGGTTCTAAACAGAAGCTGGCAATGGAATACGGTTTTACGGAATCAATCTGCCACGACATGATCAATCATCTGGTGAACGATATTGTGGTCATGGGTGCCAGGCCGCTGGCCGTTCTGGACACCATCGTCTGCGGAAATGCAGAAAAGGATACCATCAAAACACTGGTAAAAGGAATTTCCCAGGCCTGCAGGGACAACGAATGCTCTCTTGTGGGAGGTGAGACCTCCATACAGCCTCTGGTCATCGATGCAGGTGTCTACGTACTGACCTCCAGCATTGCCGGGATCGTAGAAAAAAGCCACATCATCGACGGTTCCGCCATTAATGAAGGGGATACCGTGCTTGCTGTGGCTTCCAATGGTCTGCATACCAACGGCTATTCTCTTGTCAGGCTCCTTATGGAAAAAATGCCTCAGATAAAACTGGATCGGATAGACGGCCTGACATTTATCGAACAGATTATGAAGCCCCACACGCCCTATTACAAAGCGGTTAAAGAACTGTTCGGCCAGGAATATCTCCACGGCATGGCTCATATCACAGGGGGCGGGATAGAAGGCAACCTCTGCCGCATTATCCCTGATGGCCTTACAGCGGAAATCAGCCTGCCGCAAATCAGGTCGCTTCCTGTATTCAAATATATTAAGCTGCAGGGGAACGTGGAGGATGAAGAAATGCTGCGGACCTTCAACTGTGGCGTCGGCTTTGTCCTGGTGGTTTCCCAGGAAGGAAAAGAGGATGCAGTACGCCGCATCTCCCAACATTACCCCTGCTATGAAATCGGAAGGATAACAAAAGGGGACAGGAAAATTGCAATGAAAGGAAGACTCAGCTGGCTTTAATCAGTTAAAAAAGCATAACACCTCTTTCCCCTGAAAAAGAGGAAGAAACCGGTACAGACTGCTGTGCCCATTTTCTTCCTCCTCATCAAGACGTCCTCTTTATTTTCCAATAACATGCAGGAAGGTTCCCCGCAGCTCTGTTCTCCGAATAAGCAGGCAGCGCTATACATTCTGGCTGATACGTATGCTTAGCTCCGTAAAATAGTATTCCTTCGTCGGTTCCATGCCAAGCGCCAGGAAATTGAAGAGAAGCTCCAACGGAAGTGCTCCCTGTTTTTCCGGTTCCTGGCATATGGTAGCGGCAATTACGCCGTCCTTTACCATCTGACGCTGCTTTTCCACCAGATCGTTGGAGATGATCTTAATGTCCCTGCCGGTGCTGGCTTTGCGTATTGCCTGACAGATGCTGTAATCTCCGGGATTTACCAGATATAGAATATTGATTTCCGGATGGCGTTCCACCATTCCCTGCACTGCTACAAAAAAATCAAACTGATCCTTCTCCCTTGTCATCACCTGCTGGGAAACCACGGACATTTCCGGGTATCTTTCACTGATTTCCATATGGAAGCCTTCCATACGCGCCTTAAAGCTGCTTATGGTACCGTCATCCACAGAAACCACACCTACCCGGGCTTTACCATCGGTCATCAGGGCCGCTACCCCTGCTGCCAGCCGGCCCGACTTCTCGTAGTCACAGCCGACATAGGCCATCCTGTCCGCTCCCGGTTCGTCCATATTATAAAAAATTACAGGTACCGGCTCTCTCCCACATGACTTCATAGCCCTGGTAAAGTGCTCGGACAGAACGCCGTTAATCACCCAGCCGTCCATTGCATTCTCACTGACAATACGCTCCAGGCACTCTTCACCCATCAACTCCTCTATCCTGGTAATAAAAAAAAGTACCTCAACGCCGTACTGCTTCAGTTCCTCCGCCTGCTTTTCCGCGCCTTTGAGCACATCTGTAAAAAAAGGCGCAAATTCATCGTCCACACAGACAAAACCCAGCTTCAGATGCTTCTTCCTCGCCGCCAGGCCTTTTCCCGCCACATTCGGCTTATATCCCAGTTCCTGGGCTATCCGGCGCACCCTTTCCTCTTTTTCCGGATTCACCTTTCCCCGGTTATTCAGCACACGGTCCACCGTTCCTCTTGAAACACCGGCCCTGTCCGCAATTTCTTTTATTGTTACCATACCTGTCACCTTTTCCTGTTTTCATCTGGTAAATGGTCTGCATTGTTATTTTTCCGCATATGCCGGACTTTAACGTAAATTGTAGCATCCCGGCAGGCCGGTGTCAAATTCTGTGCCAAACGAAAAATCAAGCAAAACAGCTTCCGGAAAAGGCTTCAGCCATTCCCTTCCTGTCTGCACCTTCGATACTCCAAAAACTCCATTTCAAAGATTCCCATGCCACCGGTCATGCTCTTTAGTTCCACCTGGAATTCCTTTGCCGTATCAAAGGGCACCTGGCCTGAAACCTCCAGTTCATCGCCGTTATAGCCCACATCGTCAATAGAAGCCTGCATATTGGCAAGCCTGCCCATCAGTCTCTTCTCACAGCCTGACGGTGCAAACAGCCGGTAGCTCATAACCGGCTCCAGCTTAATCACTCCGGCCTGCTGCAGCGCTTTTCTGACCACCAGGGGCGCAAGCCTGCGGTAATCCGCAGGTGTACTCGTCACACTGTCGTAGTCTGCGTCCACGAATACAATCCGGGTATCCGCCACGGCATATTCAAGCCCTTCCTCCAGTGCCTTCCATACCCCCTCTCTTACCGCATTCTGAAATGATTTCTCTATAAAGCCAAAGGAAACCTGCGTCTCATACCGGTTGCCTTCCCCAGCCTCCAGCGGTTCCATCCGTATTCCGATTCCCGCTCTGTGCAGGTTCCTTTTTTCTCCCATTCGTATTTCCGCACAGGCAGCTGAAACAGGCTTTTCCCTGCATATCGTCTTCATCCCGGAAAATTCCGCTTTCACACCAAACCTTTCCGCCAGCGTATCCCGGAGGATTTCTATCTGCAGCTTTCCGAACAAATCCATCAGTATTTCCCCTGTCTGCTCCGATACCCTGACCTTAAGCAACGGATCCTCCTCCGTCAGCACATTCAGCGCATCCAGAAGCCGGTATCTGTCCCCAGCCTCCGCCGGCGCCACATTTACGCACAGCATCGGCTCCATCAGGCGCCCCATATTTTTACCGCCGCAGGCTTCACCGATAAATCCGCTGCAGGACAGAGCCGGAATATCCGTCAGGATTCCGATGTCATTTACCCCCACCTTTACGGCAGGTATCAGCCTGCCCCGGCTTACAGTCATCAGATTGTTAATCGTGATCTCCTGATCCGCCCCGGCAGCGGACACCCTGTCCTTTTGCGAAATCGTTCCGGAAAATACCCGGAAAAAAACCTTCTTATGTCCGCACTCATCATGCTCCACCTTATAAATATAGGCGGAAAGACGGCTGTTTTCCGGTTTTCTTACAGGAAGCCAGCGGACTATCCCCCGCATCAGCTGTTCCATTCCCAGATCCTTCAGGGCAGAACCTGCATAGACCGGATACTGCCGCCCTTTTCCCACGCGGAACCTTAAACATGCCTCCAGCTCTTCCGCCTCCACCTTCTGGCCATCCAGGTACTTTTCCAGAAGCTTTTCGGAACACATGATAATCTGCTCCGTGTAAACGGTGTCCGCCCAGTCATATTCCCTTATTGTATAATCCTGCTGCGGCGTCCGCTTAACCTCCTGCATCTGTATAATCCTCGTTGACAGCTGGGTTCGGATCTGCGCCAGAACTGCCTCATAGTCCGCGCCCACCCTGTCTGTTTTGTTAATGAAAAGGATGACCGGCATCTTCATTTTCTTCAGCTGGTGAAAGAGGATTCTTGTCTGCGGCTGCACGCCCTCTCTTGCCGATATGACCAGCACCACGCCGTCCAGCGCCCGGAGGGAACGCTCCACCTCCCCGATAAAATCCACATGACCCGGTGTATCAATCAGATTGATTTTCACATCGCCTATGGGAAAAGAGACGGTGGAAGCCTTGATTGTCATTCCCCTCTTCTGCTCCAGCTCCAGGGAATCCGTGATTGTGGTCCCCCTGTCCACGCTTCCCCTGCTCTTAATAATTCCGCTGTGATAAAGGAGACTCTCCGTCAGCGTGGTTTTTCCTGCGTCCACATGGGCGAGTATGCCCAGGTTCAATATTCTGTTTTCCATTTTCCATACGCTTTCCAGCCAGTTTTACATTCCTTATATGGGGACGGAATGCCTGCCTGCGGTAAAAAAGCGTACAAAAAAACCACAGTCTGTAACTGTGGTTAAAATAATCCTGTTAAAAAGACGTTTCTTATCTCAACACATGGCAGGCTGACTTATTATTTATGAAATTCCCATGGAAAAAAGTTTTTCTCATATTTAATCAACCTCCTGCCGTTTATTTTGTTCAGTATAGCAAGCCGGACAGGACTTGTCAATGCTGATTTCGTTTTCATGCTGATTTCGTTTTCATCTTTCCTGCAGAATTTGTTTTCATCTTTCCTTATACGGCCTTACCAGCAGATAGAGGAAGCCTGCAAGAAGAAGTACCGCCACTACGGTGCCGATGCCAAAGGCGCCTGCCGTAAAGAGGATACCGAGCTGGTATACACAGAGGGAAACCACATATGCCAGACCCGTCTGGTAGCCGATTGCGAACCAGAACCATTTTGCATTGTTCATTTCTCTCCTGATAGCACCCATTGCCGCAAAGCAGGGCGCGCACAGAAGGTTGAATACCAGGAAGGAGTATGCCGCTAATGCGGTCATGCTGCCTGCCAGCGTTCCCCAGATTTCGGTGCCGTCTTCGGCAACCTCGGCAAAACCGTAAAGAATACCAAATGTACCCACCACGTTTTCCTTGGCTACCAGCCCGGTAATAGCCGCCACTGTGGACTTCCAGTCTCCCCAGCCAAGCGGAATGAAAATCCAGGAAACGGCGCCGCCGATTTTAGCCAGGATGCTGTGGTTAATTTCCATAGCTTCAAGCATCCTGAACTGTCCGTCCACCCATCCGAAGTAAGTGGTAAACCATATTACGATAGTGGAAAGCAGGATAACGGTACCGGCTTTTTTGATGAAGGACCAGCCGCGCTCCCACATGCTGCGAAGCACATTTCCCACGGTAGGCCAATGATATGCAGGAAGCTCCATAACGAAGGGCGCAGGATCCCCTGTGAACAATTTTGTCTTTTTTAAAATAATGCCGGAGCAGATGATTGCCCCGATTCCCACAAAGTAGGCGCTGGGTGCAACCCACCAGGCCCCGCCGAACAACGCGCCTGCAATCAGGGCGATAATGGGAAGCTTCGCTCCGCAGGGAACAAAGGTGGTCGTCATAATGGTCATTTTACGGTCACGGTCGTTTTCAATGGTACGGGAAGCCATGATGCCGGGCACGCCGCAGCCGCTTCCAATGAGCATCGGGATAAAAGATTTTCCGGAAAGGCCGAATTTGCGGAAAATTCTGTCCATGATGAAGGCAATCCTTGCCATATAACCGCAGCTTTCCAGGAAGGCCAGGAAAATAAAGAGCACCAGCATCTGAGGGACAAAGCCGAGCACAGCGCCCACGCCGGCCACAATGCCGTCAAGGATAAGCCCCTGCAGCCAGTCCGCACAGCCTGCCGCATTCAGCAGGGATTCCACAAGAACAGGGATGCCCGGCACCTCCAGGCCGAACAGCCTCCAGCCGTCACCGAATACGCCGTCGTTGGCCCAGTCCGTGGCCCAGGTGCCTACAGTCGTTACGGAAACATAATAAACGATAAACATAACCACTGCAAAAATGGGAAGCGCCAGCCAGCGGTTGGTTACAATCCTGTCGATTTTATCGGAGGCTGTCATGTCCTGCTTCCTGTTCCTGCTGTAGCATTCACTGATAATGGAGGAAATATATACATATCTTTCATTGGTGATAATACTTTCCGTATCATCATCCAATTCTTTTTCAATCCGGTTTATTTCTTCAGATACATCAGGGACCTGCGCCATCTGCTCCTGAATCTTGTCGTCCTTTTCCAGCAGTTTGATGGCAAAAAATCTTTTCTGCGCTTCCGGGACACTGCTGCCCAGCTTTGCTTCTACGGAATCCAGCACGCTTTCCACTTCGGGGGCAAAGGTATGTACAGGCACTGCCGCGTCCTTACGGCCTGCGATGCTGATGGCCTTTTCCGCCGCTTTCCGGATACCGGTTCCCTTTAATGCGGAAATCTCCACAACCTCGCAGCCAAGCTTTTTGCTCAGCCTGTCAAAATGGATGACATCGCCGTTCTTTTCCACTATGTCCATCATATTGACAGCCATAACCACCGGAATCCCCAGTTCCATCAGCTGTGTGGAAAGGTACAGGTTTCTCTCAATATTCGTGCCGTCCACGATATTTATAATCGCATCCGGCCTTTCGTTGATCAGATAATTTCTTGCAACGACCTCCTCCAGAGTATAGGGAGAAAGGGAATAGATGCCCGGTAGGTCCATGATGATCACATCCATGGAACCTGCGGTTCCGTGTGACCGCTTCAGCTTCCCCTCTTTTTTCTCCACCGTTACACCGGGCCAGTTTCCCACAAACTGATTGGAACCTGTCAGCGCATTAAACAATGTCGTCTTTCCGCAGTTCGGATTTCCTGCTAATGCAATCTTAATTGACATATTCTACCTCTTTCCGCCTCATTGCAGCTATGTTTCCTGTCATTTGATTTGTCTAAACTATCTTTTATTAGTTATATCTAACTACTGTCCAAAAAAATTTTATTCCACCAAAATCATTTCCGCATCGGCTTTCCGCAGCGACAGCTCATAACCCCTTACAGTTACTTCCACAGGATCTCCCAGGGGCGCTGTCTTTCTGACAAAAATATCAATCCCCTTCGTAATCCCCATATCCATAATCCTTCTTTTCACTGCGCCTTCCCCGGTAAGCTTTGTCACCTTTACGCTTTCCCCGCAGGGAATCTCTTTTAATGTCCTCATCTTGTCTCCCTTTCTTCTAACATACCATGATTTTGTTGGCCATATCTTTTCCGATGGCCACTCTGGAATCCTTAACATTCACTATCATATTGCCGCCGATTTCAGATACTACAGTTACCACGCCGCCGGTTACAAAGCCAAGGTTCTCAAGAAACCGCCTTGTTTCCTCCCTGCCGCCAACTTTACGTATTACACTGGGTTCACCTGCATTCACCATTGTCAAAGGCATCATTCCACCTTCTTTCTTTTTTGATATTGAGGATTGATTTCATTCCCCGTTCTTCTCGGTTAGTATATTCTAACTTCCAATAGTTGTCAATGTTATTACTGATAATAATTTCTCATTAGCAGGTAGGGTGAGGGCATGGCGAGGTTTTTGCGGCGACGGGGGCGGGGAGGAGGGGCAGAGAGGGGAAGGGTTTTTGTATGGATATGTTCTCACTCAGTTAAAAACGTAGCGATTCTAACGCTGCAGGTTTGTCGCGTGCTGCGGGGATAAATATATTTGCTGATAATATAAAAATATGGTATACTAACGCCAGTTAGTTCATTCGGATTACAGTAACTTTATGTCAGGAAGCGGGGGGAGTATATTGGCAGTGGGTGAATCCTCTGAAAATTATCTGGAGACAATTTTAATTCTGAGTAAATCACACCCGGTTGTCCGTTCGGTGGATGTGGCGGAGGAGCTGGGTTTTAAGAAATCCAGCGTCAGCGTGGCCATGAAGAATCTGCGGGAGCGGGAGCATATTACGGTGACTAAGGAAGGCTATATTTATCTGACGGAGTCAGGCCGTGAAATCGCTGAAATGATTTATGAAAGGCATCAGCTTCTCTCCGCATGGCTCGTAAAGCTGGGCGTGGATGAGAAGATTGCCGCTGAGGATGCTTGTAAGATTGAGCATGTCATCAGTAAGGAGAGCTTTGACGCGATTAAGAAGCATGTAAAATAACCGTTATGCAAAGGTGTTGGACAGTTACAAATAAGTGTTGGAAAATCCCGGCGGCCTGTATGGCCCCGGGATTTTTTCATGTACGGGCAGTGTTATGCGGGGTTCAGTTTTCTTTGGCTAAAAGTTCTTCCAGAGTATGCCAGCCCAGTACCGCGCATTTTACGCGGGCGGGCATATGGCTTACGTCCTGGAGGCAGGCGGCTTCCTCCAGGTCATCGATTTCCTCCGGCGAGGCCTGGCCCTGGATCATTCTCAGGAAAATGCCGGAGAGGCGGACGGCCTCTTCTTTTGTTTTTCCGATGACCAGATCCAGCATCATGTCCGCCGAGGCCTGGGAAACGGCGCAGCCGCTTCCTTCAAAGGCTCCGTCCGTTATCCTGCCGTCTTCTATTTTCAGCCTGAGCACAATATCATCTCCGCAGCTGGGATTTACGCCCTCCAGCTCCAGCCCCGCCCCGGCAAGGGGGTGCTTGTGGGCGGGATGCATGTTGTGGTCAATGAGTATTTCATGATAAAAAGTTCTATTCTCCATATCCCATTTTTCTCCTTACTTGTCGCAGGCTGTGAAGAAATGCCTGTATTTCATTTTCCGTATTATAGAAAGCAATGCTTGCTCTTGCGGTAGATGAGACGCCGAGATAGTCCATCAGGGGCTGGGCGCAGTGATGGCCCGCCCGTACCGCAATGTGATCCGCATCCAGTATGGAGGCTACATCATGGGGATGCACACCGTCCACAGTGAAGGTGAGTATCCCGCTGTGCTGTGTTCCATCCGCAGAGCCAAGGATCCGGATGCCGGGGATTTGCTTCATTCCCTCAAAGGCCAGTACGGTCAGTTCATCTTCTCTTTGCTTCAGCCGTACCCAGCCGATTTTTTCCAGATATCGGATTGCAGCTTCCAGGGCCGCCGCACCCGCGGCATTTACCGTCCCCGCTTCGAATTTATGGGGAAGGGGGGCATAAACGGCATCCCGGCGGCTTACCCTTTCTATCATCTCCCCGCCGGTCAGGAAGGGAGGCATGGCTTCCAGCAGTTCTTTTTTTCCATACAGCACGCCAATTCCCATGGGCGCCATCAGCTTATGGCCGGAAAAAGCGAGGAAATCAGCGTCCAGCGCCTGTACGTCAATGGGGATGTGGGGCGCGCTCTGGGCGGCGTCCACCACCACAACAGCTCCCTGCCTGTGGGCCAGTTCTGTAATTTCCCGGACAGGGTTCACTCTGCCGAAAACATTGGAAATATGGGCCACTGCCACCAGCCTGGTCCGCGCAGTGACGGCCTGTCGGATACATTCCGGCGTCAGTGTTCCGTCCGTCTCACATTCCAGGAACTTAAGTACGGCTCCCGTGCGCTTTGCCGCCATCTGCCATGGCAGAAGGTTGCTGTGGTGCTCCATGATACTGACCAGAATTTCATCACCGGGCCGAAGCTTCGACAGCGCATAGCTGTAAGCGACCAGATTCAGGGCTTCCGTGGTATTTCTTGTAAAAATTATTTCCTCCGGGCATGCCGCGTTGAGGAAGCGGCATACGGTTTTTCTCGCATTTTCATACTGCTGTGTGGCATCCATTCCCAGCTCATATAATCCTCTTAAGGGATTGGCGTTGCTGTTTTCATAAAAGGAACGTTCTGCTTCCAGCACACAGGCCGGACGTTGGGCAGTTGCCGCGTTATCCAGATAAATCAGCGGCCCGCTGCGGCCGAAGATGGGAAAATCCCCGCGTATTTCCTGTTCATTCCAGTTTTTCATCCGGGCTTCCTCCTTCCAGATATTTCTGTATCCGTCTGACAACGGTATCATCCGGGATTTTGGCGCACAACGCATCAATTCCTGCGCGGGCCATCATATCACAGGCTTCTTCGCGGCTTAGCCCCCTGGAGCAGAAATAAAAAAGTTTTTCCTCATCCAGCTTTCCCGCTGTGGCGCCGTGATTTCCCTGTACGTTCTCTTCACCGCATAAAATCAGCGGTATGGTACGGTTTACCACATCGTCTCCCAGAAGCAGCACTTCCTCTTTTTCCGCGCCTTCCGCGCCGGAGCAGCCCCTGTGGAAATCAATGGTGCCCCGAAAGAGCTTCGATGCCTGATCCCGCAGCACGCCTTTCACTTCCATCTGGCTCTCTGATTTCCTGCCGTGATGCTCGGCCACGTAATTCATATCCAGCTTCTGCATGTTTTTTCCCAGATAGCCGATATCCGCCTTCATGCGGCTCGCATCTCCCGCCAGGTTTATGCGGGCGCCCGCATAAGTGGTTTTGGCGCCCAGCTGCAGCTGCAGCAGTTCTATGGAAGCGCCTTCCTCACAAATCCCGCCCACATCATTCATGGCAGCAAAGCCATCGCCTAAAAGCTGTACCTGGATTAGCCTGACCGCCGCGTTTTTTTCAGCGTAAACCTTCGTCTGGATACCGGCGCTGCCGGAATCCTTACGGCCTGAAAAGTTTTCCATGATCACCGTGATGCTGCTTCCCTCCTCCGCATAAATACAGACCGCATGCAGAGAATTTTCTCCCTGTTTATATTGCCAGGAAAGTCTGAGCGCCTCTTCGGGATGCGCGCCCCTTTTAATTCGGAAAATATCCATGGGCGTTTCACTTTCCCGCACAAACTCATCCATATCCGGCCCCATACCTGTGGGGATTTCCTGAAAACCGGATTCCAGCGTTCCGGCGCTCATTCCCCGGATACAGGATACGCCCTGCCCGGGCAGCGTAAACTGCGGATTGCAGGACACCATATTTTTTCCGTAAATTTCAGTATCAATATCTGAAAGGCTGCTGTCATTCATATGAAGCCAGTTCCATGTCCTCATGGGCAGCCTGTTAACCTTCATTTCCATTCCTTGTTTCATTTCATCCTCCTACTGTTTTGCAAAGCAAAATACGGTTCCTCCGGCGGGCAGAGGCTTTCCGCCTTGTTTTGAAAAACAAAATGCAGGCCCTCTGCAGGCAGAAATTTTCTTCCGTCTCCGCGCCGCTATCCGATGCTGCCTTTCATTTCCAGCTGTATCAGATTGTTCATCTCCACCGCGTATTCCAACGGCAGCTCCCTGGAAACATTTTCGGCAAAGCCGCTGACTATCATAGCTCTGGCGTCTTCCTCCCCGATACCGCGCGACATCAGGTAAAATACCGCGTCTTCACTGATCCTTCCAATCCGGGCCTCATGCCCGATGTCCGCATCCGGCGTCCGGATATCCATGGCCGGTATAGTATCTGAGCGTGAAAAACTGTCCAGCATCAACGACTGGCAGGAAACGGCCGCCCTGCTTTGCTTGGCATCCTTCGCCACCACCACAGAACTGCGGAAGGTACTGATCCCGCCGTCCTTGGAAATGGATCTGGTATTGATAAAGGAGGAAGTATTCTCGCCCTGATGGACAATTTTGGCGCCCGTGTCAAGGCACTGGCCCTTTCCGGCGAAGGTGATTCCCGTAAATTCCGCCCGGCTGTCTTTCCCCTTTAAAATACTCATGGGATAGAGACAGGATACATGGGAGCCAAAGGAGCCGGATACCCATTCAATCACACCGCCTTCCTCCACTACAGCGCGTTTGGTGTTCAGGTTGTACATGTTTTTGGACCAGTTCTCAATGGTGGAATAGCGGAGCCTGGCTTTTTTGCCCACATACAGCTCCACGCAGCCGGCATGCAGATTGGCCACATTGTATTTGGGCGCGGAACAGCCTTCGATAAAATGCAGATCGGCGCCCTCATCCACAATGATGAGCGTGTGTTCAAACTGTCCCGCTCCCGGCGCGTTCAGCCGGAAATAGGACTGCAGAGGTACGGTGACTGAAATGCCCGGAGGCACATATACAAAGGAGCCTCCCGACCAGACGGCTCCGTGCAGCGCCGCAAATTTATGGTCATTGGGCCGTACCAGCTTCATAAAATGTTTACGTACCATGGAAGCATATTCTCCCTTCAGGGCGCTTTCCATGTCCGCGTATACCACGCCCTGGGCGGCCACCTCTTCCCTTACATGATGGTATACCAGCTCGGAATCATACTGGGCGCCCACGCCTGCCAGGGACTTACGCTCCGCCTTCGGGATCCCCAGCCGTTCAAAGGTATCCTTGATCTCCGCCGGTACATCGGACCATCTGGCGCTCATATGCGTGTTGGGCCTGACATAGGTTACGATATGCTCCATGTCCAGCCCCTCCAGGGACGGCCCCCAGTCAGGCACCCGCATCTGATTATAAATCTGCAGGGACTGCAGCCGGAACAGCTCCATCCACGGCGGATCCTTTTTCTCCCGGGAAATCTGCGCGACAATTTCAGGCGTCAGGCCTTCTTTTACCCGGTAAACATCCTTTTCTTCATTTTTTATGTCATAAACGCTTCTGTCTATATCATCCACATAGGTTTTTTCTTCCATAAACACTCCTTTCCGGCATTTTCGCGCCTACTGCCGATACATCCGCACGGCCTGTTCGTAAAACTGTTCAAAGCCTTCCGCATTGATTCGTTCCACCAGCCCGGCGTCTCCTGTCTCCACGATACGGCCATCCACCAGAATATGCGTGTAATCCACCTTCAGGGATTCCAGAATCCTCGTGCTGTGTGTGATGATGAGAAGCGCGCCCTTTTCATTCTTCTGGTATTCCTCCACGCCCCGGGATACCGTGCGGACCGCATCCACATCCAGCCCGGAATCCGTTTCATCCAGGATTGCCAGGGCGGGCCGCAGCATAAGCATCTGCAGGATCTCCGCCTTCTTCTTTTCGCCGCCGGAAAAACCTATATTCAAATCCCTGTCCGCATAGGTTTCATCCATCTGAAGCACCTCCATGGCCTTTTTCATTTCCTTCCGGAAATCCCAAAGCCTCAGTTTTTCTCCCCTGCGCCTCTCCAACGCGCTGCGGATAAAGCTGCCCAGGGAAATCCCCGGCACCTCCAGCGGATTCTGGAAGGAAAGGAAAATGCCGTCTGTCGCCCTTTTTTCCACCGCTTCCTCCGTAATATCCTTATTCTTAAAAAAAATGCTTCCTTCCGTGATCTCAAATTTGGGATTTCCCATCAGCGCATATCCCAGGGTGGATTTTCCCGCGCCGTTAGGCCCCATCAATACATGAGTCTCTCCCGCGTTCATCTGCAAATCTATCCCATGAAGAATTTCCCTGTCCTCCACGTTAACCTTCAGTCCGTTTACATTTAATAATTGCTCTGTCATAGCGTTCCTCCATTTCCGTCATTTTCTGACCGGCCTGCTCTTCTATTTTCCCTGCCGGCGTTTCCGGCAGACATTACTGCTTATTTCTTCCTTTCCCATAATAACGGAAAAGGATTTGAACATTTCCTACCATTTAGGTATGAATTGTTCAAATCCTATTATAAATACCCTGGCGGGAATAAGCAATATAAGAAAAGCGATGTAATTGAGAATGTTTCTCATTTACATCGCTTAGTTAAAAAATGTATCGCCTGCAAAGGCGGGAGCACAGCCGGCCCCTGCCTTTCCGCCTGCATCTTTGCTCCGGTTCGGGCTCTTAACAAAAAAGAGCAGCTGTTTTGCGCGGTTCTGTCTGTTATGGCAGGGACAACTTTTTCTCCGCAATTTGCGTCTGCATATAAAGGATTACCGCAATGACCGCCGTCAGTACATCTGCCGCCGCCTGGGAGGCAATGATCCCGTAATAACCGGCAAGCCGGGAAAGTATAAAAATGCACAGCGCAAAGACAACGCCCTGTCTGCTGACGGAAAGCACCAGCGCAGGCAGCGCTTTGCCTGCGGCCTGGAATACGGTGGTAAATACGAGAATCACACCGGCACAGGGCATGGAAACAAGCAAACACCGCAGCATCAGGCTGCCGGAGGCAATAATCCCCGCATCTTTCATGAAAATCCCCATTATCTGCGGGGCACACAAAGCCAGCAATCCCGCGCATACAACCGAAAATACCAGCTCCACGCAAAGGTCAAACCGTATAATTTTCCGCAGCCTTTCCCGGTTTTCAGCCCCGTAATTATAGCCTATCAGCGGCTGCGCGCCAAAGGCAAAGCCAACCATAATAAGCATGACAATCATATTCACCTTCATCGCAATTCCCATGGCTGCCACCTTTTCCGTCCCATATTGCACCAGATAACGGTTCATGAGGGCCATACCCAGACTCTGCATCAGATTCGTTACGGAGGCCGGAATGCCGATGGCGAAAACAGCCAGCAGATCCTGTTTTTTCACTCCGCTTATATGGATGGAAAGCGTAAGCTTCCGGCTCTTTTTCAGGACAAAACACACCAGGATGATATCTGTGACAAGGTTTCCCAGGACGGTTGCAATCGCGGCGCCTCCCGCCCCCATTCCCAGCCCGAAGATAAAAACAGGATCCAGGATGATATTCACCACGGAGCCGACGACGGTTCCGATCATGGCTTCCACAGCCAGCCCCTCCGTCCTCATCAAATTGCCGGGCGTCAGGGACAGAATTACCGCAGGCGCGCCGAGCGCCATATAGGTATAGTACTGGGACGCATACTCCCAGGTATCCTTACCCGCTCCCAGCAGATGCAGGATCGGCGTCCGAAACAGCAGCATGGACACCGAGACTGCGGCCCCGCACAGAATCGCCGCATAGAAGCAGAAGCCGCTTACTTTTTTCCCTTCCCCGTCCTTTTTCTGACCGAACAGCCTGGAAATCACGGAGCTGCCGCCCAGGCCGAAAATATCTCCCAGGGCTATCATCAGTGTAAAAACAGGCGCGCACAGGGACACTCCCGCTACAATGCTGGTATTCTGTGTCCGGGCGATAAAAAAGGTGTCCACCATATTATATACCAGGCTGATCACCATGCTGAATACCACCGGCAGCGCCAGCTTGAAATATGCCTTGGGCACCGGCGCCCTTTCAAATAAATCGTCAGTCATTTTTCCGTTCCTCTCTTCTCTCACCGCATGCCACAACTGTACTGGCCACGGCCTTTTCATCCGGAATTATAGCAGAAAAAATTGCTTTTTGTTGTGACATATGTCACAATAAGAAAAAAGGAGAAAACAGTTTCTGAAAAAGCGCCGTGCAGTTACGATAGATGCAGCTGTTCAGACAGAGCCGCGCTGTTACTGGAAAAAATATATGAAAAAAATTTATGACAGGCCAATCGTGATGGAATATGTGAAAAAATATGGCATTTCCCGTTTTTTTGATACCAGGGATCTGCCCTTTTTCCTCATCCGCTACGAGAAGGGTGAAACTATCATTCATCCGACGGAGCATACCAGATATCTGCAGTTTGTTGTGGAAGGGACGGTGGCCATATATTCTATCAGAAGGGATGGTTCCCAGTTTCCCATCGCATCCAGCGATGATTTTATGATGCTGGGCGATGTGGAATTTGTCAACCAGAGCCTCCCCGCACTGTTTGCAGAAGCCAAAAGCGATACAGCGGCAGTGGCGCTTTCCCTGGATGAAAACAAGCCTGCCCTTGACAGGGATCTTGCCTTTCTCCACTATACCCTCCGTTCTCTTGTAAAAAAAATAGAGCTGTCCACAATGAATGAGGCCGAATTCATCAGCCTTGAGGACAAGCTCCTGCATTATATCCAATATTGCTGCCATGACGGGCTTTTGGTCCATATCGGTAAAGCCTCTGAAAACCTGCACTGCAGCCGCCGTCAGCTGCAGCGGGTTCTCAGAAAGCTGACCGAACAGGGAATCCTGGAAAAAACTTCGAAGGGGGTTTACCGGCTGCTGCCCACACAATAATTTCAGCCTTCTGCCCCGTTTCCTCTAAAGTCCCTGAAAAGTGTCCGTATACTCCATTATGGGACGGCCATCCTCCGTAAAGCCCAGCGGCAGAATTACATAACGGGAATCGTGGTAATCTTTACCGTTCCATCTGTCCGCCACATAATAATAAACCGTCTTCCCCTCCTTTTCCACGGGAAGGATAAAAGCCGGCTGTGTACGGTAGGTGGTGCTGTCTCCGATATCCGTCAGCGTACTCCAGCGTCCCTCCATGCTGTCGGCGCAGGCATAGCGGCACTGATTGGGCGCCCAGCCCGTGCAGAAGGAAGAAAACATGTAGTATTTCCCCGCTCTTTCCATTACCGCAGGGGCTTCCCTGTATTCGCCCTGCCAGAGCTTATGTACCAGGCAGTCCGCATTCAGGTAATCATCGGTTAGCCTGTACACATGCAGATCCGCATTGTCCCTGGAAGCGGAAATAAAATAAGCGCTGCCGTCCTTATCCTCGAAAAGCGTACAGTCTCTTGACATATAGCCAAAGGGATTGAAGCACCCCAGATAGGTGAAATCCCCGTCCGGCGTATCACAGACCGCGATGCCGCAGGCGGCGTCGTTATAATCCACTCCGTTTTCAACATGCATCCACATGACGAATTTCCCGATTTTCCTGTTATATAATACCTTCGGACGCTCCACATTGATTTTGCCGCCTTTTTCACTGCGCAGCTTCTGATCTGTCCTCACCCGGTGCTCCGCTGTGGGTGACTCAGTGGTCAGGACGTGATTGCAAAAGGTCCAGTTCAGTAAATCGGCGGACCTGTATACACTTACATATCTGTTTTCCGTGCGGTTTTCCCCATACCAGTACCAGTTGTCCCCCCATTTCAGCATGTGCCCGCCATGGGCGTGGAGAATATTGCCTTCCGTATCATACCAAAGTTCCCCATTTGTTAATTTTGTATTCATTTCTGCTCCTGTCTCCCGCTGAAGCGGGCATGCGGACAGAGCCGCATAATTATTAAAGTGTAAGGATGGCGGGGCCTTCCTTACAGCGTGAAGTTTCTGAAACCGGGAGCGGCATTTTGATGTCTCCGGTCTTTTTTCACATCTGTCTGGCTTTCATTCAATCACAGATCCTAATTATCTGCGGGTAATGAATGAAAAAATTCTTTACTTCTCCATAATGCTATCCAGCAACCGCCTGAATTCCCTTTCAAACCGTTCATCATCCTCAGCAGTCCGTTTATGCGGCCCCTTTCCATGATGCCTTGAAGAGGCCCGTCTCGCCTTTTTTGACAGATGCCGTTCCAGCAGCAGCTGATCCATATTATCCTGCGTATACCGGATTCCCGACTGATGTATCCCGAATGCGCCTTTCCCAAGCGCCATGGCCGCCACTCCATAATCCTGCGTCACCACGATATCCCCCTTTTTACAAAGGTTTACCAGCGCAAAATCCACAGCGTCGGCTCCCGCCCCGATTATCCTGATTTCACTGTAATCAGAATGCAGTACATGATTGGTATCACACAGCAGCACCACCGGAATTCCTTTTTCCCTTGCCGTCCGTTCCACAATAGTAATGACAGGACATGCATCGGCATCAACTAAGATTGGCATTTTTCCGCCTCTCCATACCAAAACAACAGGAATTTTCCCTCAAAGCTGCTCCATACCATCTTCTGTATCATCGGAAAATAGAAGGAGGAAAAAAGCATCTCCGTAACCGACAGCCTGACTGCAATGGCAAACAACGTTTCCTCATATGAAAAATATACATCCTCCCTGCTATCGGGAAGATTCAAACCGCAAAGATAGGAAGCCTGCTCTATGGAAAGTACAGACAGCGCCTTCTGTTTTTCTTCTTTTGACAATGTGCCGAAATAAAAGTCAAAATAAGTATTTTCCTTCCCGTTTTCTCTCAAAAGCTGATAAATAAATGAAACAAGCTCCTCCCTGCTGCCTTCTATCACCTTCATTTCCCGGCCGCTATATCTCATGGCCTCCTGTAGGGTATCCGGTACCATACATCCCGCTGCTATCAATTCTTCTTTTTTCATATCGGATCACCTGCCTCCATGGTATACTTTCCTGTTTTTCGTTGGCTTATTTTCTGCGCGCTGGCCTGCACAGCTAAATGCGCTGGCCTGCTAAACAGTTACGTCTTTTGCATAAAATACCAATGTCATATTTTCTTTGATTTCTTCGGTCCGGCCATTTTGACGATATCCCATTTTTTCATACAGATGACAAAGCTTCTCTTCCTGAAGGATTGTGTCCAGCTCCCAGCGCGAGGCCGACGGATACAAGGCTTCGGCCATGCGGAGCGCCCGCTGTGCATAGCCCTTTCCCTGATATTCCGGCAAAATATAAATCTGTTTAAGTATACATAACGTCTCCAGGTGAATTACCCTCAACGCACCGATATGGACTTTTCCGAGACAGATAAAATAATAATCAGAAAATTTTTCCCGCAGTCTTCTTTCCGTCTTTTCTATTTTTTCTGCGCCGGGGCTGAAATCATAATCCCTGTACTTTTCCAGCAGCTCCCGGAAACATTTTAACTGCATCTGGTACAGCTCTTCACAATCGATGATTCCCGCCTTCCGCAGAGTCATATCAAAGCCATACTGCTGTCCCTGTCTGCCGCATTCCTGCATCCTGCAGTCACCGTCTTCCTTTTTCATAGTAGCCTCACTACTTATTCACCTGCACCAAACAGCTCTCTCGTCTTCTTCATCCTGTCCACTATCCGAACGCCGAAGGGACACCTGGATTCACAGCCGCCGCACTGGACACAGTCTCCGGCATTCGCCGACAGCTGCTCATAATGCGCCTTCACCGTAGCCGGCACCTCTTCCTGCATGGCTGCCAGATCGTATAGCTTATTCACCATGGCAATATCGATTCTGACCGGACAGGGTGCACAGTGACCGCAGTAGGTACACTGTCCGGAATATGCATGCTTAGGCGCAGAAGCCAGCACGCTGGCATAATCCTTCTCTTCTTCGGTGGCTGTCTCGTATGCCACGGCCGCATCCACATGCTCCGGCGTATCAAAACCAGCCATCACACTGGCAACCGCAGGACGCGTCAGCGCATAATGCAGACACTGCACAGGAGTCAGCGCCACACCAAAAGGAGAGGTTTCCGCCTGGAACAAACGGCCGCCGGCATAGCCCTTCATCACCGTTATACCCACACCCTCCCGTTCGCAAATACGGTACAGCTCCTCCCGCTCAGGTGCGATACCGCTTAGCTGCTCCGCATAAGTTTCCTTGAAATACTCATTCAGATCCTCACTGGCCGGAAGCAGATCAAAGGCCGGATTAATGCTGAAAAGAAGCATTTCTATTTCCCCGCTCAAAGCCGCCATTTTAGCCACATCCGGGTTATGGGTGCTCATGCCGATGTGACGGATGATGCCCTTTTCCTTCAGGGAGCGGACATACTCTATGAACTCCCCGTTCATTATCCGTTCAAACTCGGCTTTTTCATCCACAAAATGGATCATCCCCAGATCAATATAATCCGTTCCCATCCGATCCAGCAAATCCTGGAAAGCAATTTTTACCTGCTCCAAATCACGGGTACGGACATACTGCCCGTTCTGCCATGTGCTCCCGATATGCCCCTGGATTATCCAGCGCTCCCTGCTGCCCGCAATCGCCGCGCCGATGTTGGAACGTACCTGCGGCTGTGACATCCAGCAATCCAGAATATTGATTCCCAGCTCCTCACACCTGTCAATCACCGCCTTAACCTCTTTTGTATCATGCCGTTCCAGCCATTCCCCGCCAAGCCCGATCTCACTTACGGAAAGCCCTGTTTTCCCAAGTTCCCTGTACCTCATTTCCTCTCCTCCTGCTTTTATGCTGCTCTTATGCTGCTTTTATACTGCCTTTCATTTTCGCATTTCCATCCCGCCGTATTTGATGAAGAGCGAAATCTCTTCCTCATCGTAAGGCGTAAAATCCTCATGATACAAATCATGCTGCCACAGTGACAGATCCAGCCCCTTTACTTCCCGCATATAGTCCCACGGCAGGTAGAACTGTGATTTTCCGGCCACCAGCCCCCAATGATAGCTGCCGATCCTGTTCTCATAAAAATACGGCAGGAGCTCCCTGATATTATTTCCCAGTATTCGGTTCAGCCACTCCGTATTGACCAATGGACGTCCTTCCTTTTTCAGTTCCTCCACCACTTGCTTTACCCGGTCAAAATTCTCATATTGATGAAAAGTAATTATATCGGACAGCTCCACGGCTCGCTTCTGAATCGGCTCCAGCTGCGCCTCCCCGGAAATGCCGAACCCCTCCGGATATGCCCAGGGCGCCGCCGTCAGCGGCTGATCCGGATCAATTTCCCTGGCAATCTCAAATACACGCTCCATATACTCCATACTTTGCGCATGCCTGTTGCTGTTACCCGGTTCATTCCATAAATCCCATATAATAATACGCGGATCCTTTTTGTAACGGCTGATAATTTCCTCTGCAAATTTGTACTGAGGCTCTCTCCACTCTTCCTCATCAAATAAAATCCAGCCCGTTTTCCGCGTTTCCCCGGTAAACGGATTCTCCGCCTTTCCCCCATGATGCCCGATATCATAGGGCTGCCATCCCTTCCCCATCTGCGAAGGGAATACCGGACTTGGCCTTTCAAAAGGCGCGCAGTCATTAAACAGCACCGGCATAAGCGTTATCTCATATTTTTCCAGCAGCAAAAGCAGTTCGTCCAGCTTCTTAAAGAAAAGCTCCCGCTCAAAATACCAGGCCTGGAAAGGCATGAACATCCTTATGCTGTTCATTCTCGTTTCCCGCAGAAGCGTCAGCTCCCGGTCAACGGAAATCATTACCTCCTCCCGCGTATCATCCTGCCACAGCTCGATATTATGCAGCGTAATCGCAGGCACATAATTACAGCCAATCAGCCATGGGTGCCCGTTATACCAGGCATTGATTCTTTCCCGGCTCCATCTGCCGCCCATTTTTATTCCCCCTTCCATGTCAGACACGGTGTTCTTAATTTCAGTATATTATATGTGAAAGGAGGATACAAGCGGAAAACGGAAACACCTTGATTTTAAGAAGGGTGTTATATGATATGGCCCGGCAACAGTGATATAACGAAAGGATGAGTTTGAAAAAAAGCAAAAAAGCCCCGGACATTCCAGCCCGGAGCAATTTTAATTATTTTTCACTTTTCAGTTTTATTGGAAACATACCATATTCTTCATTCTGATTCCACTCATTAATGGAAACAACATCAACCTTTTCTATTAGCTTTACTTTGTCAGAAACCAAATCCTGCAAGTGAAACGGCAGTTTCTTTTTTAATCGATTTCTTATCATTCGCCTTGATACCGAATCCCCATTTGGATATTCCAACACATAAACAAACTCTTTCGGCTTCTCTTTTCCCAGTAGGTGCATGTAATGCAATGAATCATAGAATTTTTTTACCACATTATTTATTTTCTTGTCAGCTCCCGGCTGAAAAGCTTCCGGTTTTGCCGCCCCGGATATACAGGCATTTTTATATTCCATCATAATTATTTTCTTTTCAGTTTCTATTACTAAATCAACATCATTTAAACTGCCTTCTGTAGAACTATATGCCTGATGTATCTCATCTGTCGCCCATAAGGCTTTGGTACAGTCGAAACTATAGCATCCATTCTCTTCCGTAAATACCTTCTTCATTTACTTCTCCATTATCAGGAATTATATATTTCATCTAAAAGTTCATTAAATGATTTAATGATCAGATTATTCTTCAAATCCTCAAACCTGCCATTGCAGGAATATTCCAAATTCCTTTTTTCATCATAGCTCACAGAATGAAACAAAACACTATCCTCTTCTCTTCTGTGAATTTCAAAGTATTTCGCAAGTACATAATCATGCGTGGAAATAAAAATCTGCACGCCGTCCCTTTGCAGCTCTAACAGCATATCTGTAATAATACTAAGATATAATGGATTAATATTGGCTTCCGGTTCATCCCAGAAAAGCACCGAACCTTTCTCCAACGTGCCGTTTTTTACAAGCTGCCAGAGAAGCGCCATTTTCCGTATTCCTTCTGCTACCAGGTTAAACTCCTGCCTCGAATTTCCTATTTTTAAATAAAATTCATCTTTCTGGCCATCATAAACAACTGTCCCACCAACAATTTTTTCAATTGCTTTTAATTTTTTATCACGTTCTGCCGAATTTCTTCCCACAGATATATCTATTCTTGCAGAGTTGATAATATCAATATAGGTATCATCAAATTTAACATTATTCTTTTCGACAGCTGCCGTCAGATTATAGCTGTTAGACAAAATTTCTTTTGCCGGTATAAAGATGCTGCTAATATCCTTAAATTCATTTTCCCAGGCTTCTTCTCCCCGAATCTCCGCATCCCATTTTTTCGTTTTATTATGAAATGAAGCTGTAATAGTATGATTTTTTTGTTTTTTCTCCGACAAAGCAGACACTTTGATTTCTGAATTATGATTTCCCGGCTTTCTGGTAATCAATCTCGATATTTTAAACTCGTCCGGAAGCATTGTCCTGACAATTTTAGCCGAGAAAGATGTTTTTGGATCCGCCGCCTGGCAGGCTGCATAGAGGATTTTGAGAATATGCGTCTTTCCGGTTCCGTTTTCACCTATAAAAATGTTTATCCCTTCATCAAATGCTATCTCTATTTTATCAAAAACAGTCACATTTTCTAATCCTAAATGTCTGATTTTCATTTCAAATCCTCCATGTCACAACGATATCTTCATACTATCAAATATGACTGAACATAGCAATCTTAATTCTATCATAACTATAACGGCATCCTCTCAAGGAAATCCGCCTTCAACGATAAATTCCCCGGCTCCCGCATCAGTTCCATGCGATAAAGGCATTAAATACGCCAATCTGCTAAATAATTATGTTATGTCTTTATAATAACCCATATCTCGCAGATGAATAAGAGTAAATACATCTTAAAAATCCCATAATAACTGACAAATTAAGAGAAAGTGCAGTCATTCCATATACTTTTTTTCAGTCTGGATAATATCCAACCGCACCTTCCCAATCCGCATCCATCAATCCAACGTCCATTCCCACACCACAGCCTCATAAGCCCGCAGCATCAGCGTATCCGCCCATTGCGCATCAGGATAATTTGCGATAACCAGCTCCGGCCTGCGCCCCTTCATCTCCTCCGGCAGTTCCCAGGCCAGTTCTTTTCCTGTAAAATTACATGCCACCAAAAGCCGTTCCTTTTCCAGCCCCCGTTCATAAATAAACAGCTCCTCTGACTCCGGCTCCAGCAGGCGGTAATCCCCGTAAACAATTATTGGCCTTTCCTTCCTCATAGCCACCAGCTTTTTATAGAAGGAAAAAACGGAATCCTCCCTTCCCACCTGCTCCTTTGCATTAATTTCATGGTAATTGGGATTTACCATAATCCACGGCTTTCCGGTGGAAAAACCCGCATTTTCCGAATCCTCCCACTGCATGGGCGTCCGTGCGTTGTCCCTTGACTTGTAGCGCAGGTAGCCAAGCATTTCCTCCCTGCTGAAAATTCCTTTTTCCGTCAGTTCCCGGTAAGCATTGATGCTGTCCAAATCCCGGAAATCCGAAATATCCGCAAAGGGCGCATTGGTCATCCCCAGCTCTTCCCCCTGGTAAATATAGGGGGTTCCCTGCATCATATGGCTGCATACCGCCAGCATCTTGGCGGATACCTCACGATACTGTGCGGAATCATTTCCCAGGCGTGACACCACCCTGGGCTGATCATGATTACACCAGAACAGGCTGTTCCAGGCCTTTTTGTACAGCCCGGCCTGCCACCGGGACAGAATCTCCTTCAGCTGTGAAAGCTTACACTTTCTGTCCGTCCACTTATTTCCGTTTTCGTCAAAATCCAGATCCATATGCTCGAACTGGAATACCATGTTCAGCTCTTTTCCGTCCAGCGACGCATATTTCAGCGCTTCTTCCAGCGTCACGCCGGAGCATTCTCCCACGGTCAGCGTATCCCTGCCATCCAGGACCTCCCGGCGCATCTCCTGAAGGAACTCATGTACCCGCGGCCCGTTGGCGCAGAAATTAAAGGCCGCATAGCCGTTCAGCCCCGCCGGCCCGTCCGGATACGCAGGATCCTTGGATATCAGGCTGATAACATCCATGCGGAACCCGTCCACACCCTTGTCCAGCCACCAGTTCATCATCCGGTATACTTCCCTGCGCACCGCCTCATTTTCCCAGTTCAGATCCGGCTGCTTCACAGAAAAAAGATGAAGATAATATTCCCCGCTTTTTTCATCCTTTTCCCAGGCGGAGCCGCCGAAGCAGGAACCCCAGTTATTCGGCGCGCCGCCCTTCACAGGCTCCTTCCAGATATAATAGTCCCTGTAAGGATTCTCTTTTCCCTTTCTGCTCTCCACGAACCAGGGATGCTCATCCGAGGTATGGTTCACCACCAGATCCATCACCAGCTTCATTCCACGCTCATGTATCTGTGAAAGCATCCGGTCAAAATCCTCCATAGTCCCGAAATCCTTCATAATCGCCTGATAATCACTGATATCATACCCATTATCATCATTGGGCGACTCATAAACCGGGGAAAGCCAGATCACATCAACACCCAGCTCCTTCAGATAATCCAGCTTTCCCGTAATTCCCTTCAAATCCCCGATTCCGTCCCCGTTGCTGTCACAGAAGCTCCTCGGGTATATCTGATATACAACACTTTCCTTCCACCAGGTTTTATCCATACCGTACCCCCTTCTTTTCATCCCGCTGCGTATTCTATCCGCATCTTGAAAAATATTATACCATTTTACCTGTTCAGCATCCATACCCCAAAATTCAGATACGCCGCAAACAAAAGCCAGAGCAGGTAGGGTATCTGAAGATAAGCCGCTTTTTTATCGATCTGGTAAAAGCTTTTAACCATCTTTGCCGTAAGCACCAGCAGAAGCAGCAGCCAGAAAAAGGCAAAAAGCCTCCAGCCAAAGGCAAAGAAAAAAATACTCCAGAAAAAATTCACCGCAAGCTGCGCCGCATACAGCTTAAGAGCCTGCGGTTTTTCCTGACTTTCAGAACACCAGATCATGGCTGAACTGATTCCCATTAATATGTACAAAATGCTCCATACAATGGGAAACACCACTCCCGGGGGCGACAGCGGCGGTTTTTCCAACGTCTGATACGCCGCCATGCCGTTCCTGCTTAAAAGGGCGGAAAGCCCTCCCACCGCAAGCGGTATCAGGATCGCTGTAACATAAGTAGATTTTCGTCTGCACATAATAACCTCCACACTTTGTTCCCCGGCGGCAGCCTGGCCTGCCGCCGGATTTTCTTTCTTCTGTAAATTGTATGCCGAATCAGGTAAAATAGCCGCATTTTCGCTTCCGGGAAAAACACCGTGGGAGCCGCGCTTCCCGCCATGGCCGCAGACGGGACAGAACAGTTGCCTGAATTCAACATTTTCTGATAAAAATTGCGAAAATGGTTTGCATATTCCGACAAAACAAGTATAATTGCTAAGTAAGAGTCCTTTTTTGGATAAAATGGAGCAGACATGACAAAAGAAGTAATCGTTAAACGTAATAAGTACGGAATCAAACTAATTCTCGACAATCACATACCCTTTCCGGAACTGTTGCAGCTTATCACAGATAAATTCAAAGAAACAGGAAACTTCTTTAAAGATGCCCAAATGGCCCTTTCCTTTGAAGGAAGAGTACTGACTCCTGATGAACAGCTGCAGATTATAGAGACCATTACGGAAAACACCTCCATCCGGATTGCATGCATCGTAGATGACGACAGCGCCCTGGAGGAACGGATGAGGACACAGCTGGAGGCTGCAGAATATGCGGGAATGCCCCAGGCTGTCACAGCGGAGGAGACCTCTACTGATTTTTACAAAGGCAACCTGCGTTCCGGCCAGGTTCTGGAAAGCTATTCCAACATCACGCTCATCGGAGATGTGAATCCGGGCGCCAAAATTATCTCCCACGGAAGCATCGTTATTCTGGGATCACTGAAGGGAAACGCCTGCGCAGGAGCTGCCGGAGCCGGCAACTGTTTTATTTTTGCGCTTGAAATGAAGCCTATCCAGCTGCAGATCGGCGATCTGATCGCCAAAAGCCCGGACAAAGAAAAGAACCCCCGCGCACTCAGGAAAAAGGAGAATGCCGTCGGTTCTTACTCTCCCCAGCTGGCCACCGCCAAAGACGGGAATATATGTATCGAACCGGTTATAAAAGGGTGCTTCAACAATTTATAAAACCAGGTGTAACTGTTCAATACCCTCACAGTTACAACCAGATTTCCAACTAACATACAGAAGGAAAAACCTCTGTTTTCGCAGAGTACGTATTTTCCTTCGGAAAACTAGCAGGAGGATTTAGTTAAATGAGTGAAGTTATTGTTATCACATCCGGAAAGGGAGGAGTTGGCAAGACCACAACAACAGCAAATGTGGGAACCGGACTTGCCATGCTTAATAAAAAGGTTATCATGATCGATACCGATATCGGTTTAAGGAATCTGGACGTAGTTATGGGGCTGGAAAACCGTATCGTTTACAATCTGGTTGATGTGGTGGAAGGCAACTGCCGCTTAAACCAGGCGCTGATTAAGCACAAAAAATACTCCAATCTGTGCCTGCTGCCTTCCGCACAGACAAGAGACAAGGATTCCGTTTCCCCGGAACAGATGAAAGCTCTCATCGATGAACTGAGGGAAAATTTTGATTATGTCCTGCTTGACTGCCCGGCAGGAATTGAACAGGGCTTTAAGAACGCCATTGCAGGCGCTGACCGCGCATTTGTGGTAACCACGCCTGAGGTTTCCGCCATCCGCGACGCCGACAGGATCGTAGGTCTTCTGGAAGCCAATGAAATGCAGCGTATTGATCTGATTATCAACCGGATCCGCATGGATATGGTGAAGCGCGGTGACATGCTTAAGGTGGAGGATGTCAACGAAATCCTTTCCCTTCCTTTAATCGGCGTGGTTCCTGACGATGAACAGATCGTGGTATCCACCAACCAGGGCGAACCGCTTGTCGGCTCCAGCAGCATGGCGGGACAGGCATATATGAACGTCTGCAAACGTCTCCTGGGCGAGGAAGTGCCGTTTTTAAATCTTGACGCGAAAAGGGGCATGATGTCCAAGCTGAAGGATATGTTCAAGAAATAATAGGGGGGCTTTACCATGAGATTAATGGATTTATTCCGGAAAAAAAGTTCCGGCGAGGTAGCAAAGGATCGTTTAAAACTTTTACTGGTCTCCGACAGAGCCAACTGCTCCCCTGAACTGATGGAACAGATTAAAAATGATATCATCCAGGTCATTTCCAAATATATGGATATTGACGCCCAGGGACTGGATATCCAGATCACCGAAACGGAATCCGAAACCGGCAACGGCGTGGTTCCTGCGCTGTTTGCTAATATTCCGATTAAGGATCTGCATAACAGGACCGGGAAATAATAAAATCGGAAAAAGAAATGTCCGCCGTCAGGCGCACATTGAGAAACGGCTTATTTATGGCTGCCGCAGCCACAAATAAGCCGTTATTTTGTCAGCGCTTCAGTATCAGCACGACCTGTCAACCGAATAAACCGCTTCAATATTTTCAATGGGCACATCGCCCTCAAAGCCCTGGCTTGCCATCAGAATATATCCTCCGTCCTTCCCCAGCAAATCCATGAACCTTCGCACCTCCCGCTTCACCTCCTCCGGTTTTCCGAAAGGAAGCAGTCCCTGGGTATCAATACCGCCGTGGAACACAATTTTTCCATTGTATTTTTCCGCCAGCGTCTCCACCTCCAGCCCCTTCACCTTCTGCACCGGTTCCAGCGCATCCACGCCGCATTCGATGAATTCCGGAATGAGCGGCCCCACGGCCCCGCAGGAATGCTGCTGATAAAAGGCGCCGTACTCATGGGCAAGGTTTACCAGTTTTTTAGTATTTTCCTTATAGAACTGCCTCCACATATCAATGGAAAACAGCAAAGAAATCTGCGTTCCGTAGTCATCATGAGGGCGCAGGATATCCACCTTTCCCTCACCCGCCTCAAAGATCCTGCGGTAGTATTCCATCTCGAACTCATTCATCCGATCCAGAATCCGCTGCGCCGTCTCCGGCTCATCCAGCATCAGCATGAAAAACTCATCCATTTCCATCAAAAAGGTCACCATCTGGAAAGGCCCCTCATGTCCCACGATAATGGCCTTATCCGGATTTTTTTCACACACTTCCCTGACAGCGCTGTAGTCAAACCAGTCCGGATCAGGGAACGGAACCGCATCCGCCTCCTCCACCGTCTCCACGCCGTGCAGCGGAAAATAAGTGGTTGTTCCATAGGTATCCATGGCCGTCGTATGCAGCGTTGTCTCATATCCCCAATAGGACAGCTCCACCTGTTCCCCCTTTTCGTTTTTCCAGGCTTTCAGCGGCGGCCCGATATATCTGGGGGAAGCTGTCACAATATCTATTTCATACTTCTCCAGCAGCTGATCGTATTCCGTAAAACCATAATGCTTCAGAAGCCTGTCCGTCACCGGCCCCACCGCCTCAAAGGCCGCCGGTATCCGATCCGGCTTCCGATGCTCCATAACCGCTCTCACTCTCTCTTTCGACGTCATATCCCAATTCCTCCTTTTCCCGGGTCTTCCTCCATTGATCCATATCCTGTCTTTCAAATATGTGCCCCCGTCCGGTTTACCAATATTTTACCGTCCCCGGCAGCCGCCCGGAATTCCCAAATTCATCACTTTTCTTGTAAAAAAAGCAACTATCAGACTTGCAAGCCCCAGTAAAATTATATAGACTGGATAATATCATATTAAAATATACAGGATAAAACTATGAATGCAATTGATAACCGTGATAATTTCCCTTCCTTTCTTTATAGCGCACCGGAAACCGACAGCGCCCGGCTTCCGTTTCTTCTCCATGCGGTTCGCATGGGCTGCGGCTTTCAGGAATCCTTTTTTCAAATCAACCGGGACAATAGCTACCCGTATTTTACCGTCCATTTTCTGTTTGACGGATGCGGGCTATTCCACATTGCGGGTGAAAATTATCTTCTGAAAAAGGGGGATGCCTTCATCATCCCCGCCGGGGAAGCCCACAGCTACTCCAACCGCTCCGAGGAGCCGCTGGGGCTCATCTGGATAGAATTATCCGTGCCGGGCTGCCAGGAGCTGTCCAGCTATTTCCACCTGCACCGCATCTACACCATTGATGCCTCCCACACGGAAGCGCCGCTGGGCCGCCTGATTTCCATCCTTCACAACAGAAAAAAGGGCGTTTTTTCAACGCCCTTTGAGCTGTCCGGCTTATATTATACGTTTCTGATGGAGCTGCTTGACGCCGCGCAGACCCAGGTATCCCCACAGCTCCCGGAGCTGCTCACCGCGGCCCTGTATTATATCGGACACCATTTTACGGAAGATATTTCAATCGGACAGCTGGCGGACTACCTCCATGTCAGTCATACCTATCTGACCCGCATTTTCCGCAAATACATGGGAACCACCCCCATAAAATATCTGAACCTGAAACGACTGGAATACGCCTGCTTCCTGTTGGACAGCAGCATCCTTACCTGCGAGCAGATCGCGGAACGCATCGGTATGTACGACGCATCCCATTTCAACCGCTTCTTTTCCCAGCAGCTGGGGATGCCCCCTTCTGTTTACCGCAGCCGGAAGGGACCTTCCTCCCCGCCGCCGGCGACCTGACACAAATATACATCAAAAATCCTCCAGGAGGATTAACACCCAAAGTGGCCTGCCCGATCTTCCTTTAATCAAATCGTTTTCACTTATATAAGCTAATAAGATCATTCACAAGCACTTCATCATTTGTAAGTTGGATTTTATTATTGCTTAAAAATCCATCCATTGATTGGATTGTTTTGTCGGTCACAGAGATTTTCCATTTTTTGCTTAAATCTTTTTTAAAACTAATATAAATTTCATTCTTTATTGGTTCATATACGATTGTGCACAGAGTATTTTTCTGACTGGTTTTATTTAAAATTTCAAAAGCTTCATTTATTCCAAAGCTATGGATATTATTCCGGATATACTCATAAGCACAAATATATTTGTCAGCACCAAGGCCATATACTTCATTATAATTTGTTTCCTCAAATTTCCCATTTGGGAAATTGGTCATAACAATGAAATCATTATGAACAGGGCTTATTATATTTGTACCATTTCCTTCTTCCAGAATAAATGCATCACCAGTTTTATCAGCAATCATAGTATGCAGCCCCAAAGCCGGAAATAATGGATTTCTTGGATATGAGATTACTCTTTTATTAAGAATCTCAAAAAATTCAGATGCTTTTCTTGTTTTCTTTAGCGCCTCATCAAAAATATCAAAAGCAAACCAATTATTTTCGTCACAACTTGCTTTAAAACCCGGACCATATTCTACTGCCTGAGTTAATATAAAAAGGCCCTCACTATTAAAATAAGCGATATCCCTGTATTTATTTTCCAATAAGGCGGAAAAGTAAAACAGGTTCATATCATTGTAACTACTGATTTTTAATTTTAAATCAATATCATCCGTATCGAAATTCATACCATAAACAGCTTTTTCCTGATGGTATACTGCAAAACTTGTACACATTTTGAAACCCCCATTAATATATTTGACATATAATATGCCCAGGCTATTTAGAGAAGCATTTAACTATTTATTACAAACTTCGCCACTTTCTTAAACATATGTATTATGCTACTATAGGAATTTCGATGGTTCAACCTTAATCATTTTTCAGATTCAAAAATGCTCCCTTCAAGCCTATGCTTTAACTTTCTTATTTCTTCGGACTCTTTTTGTTTTTCTTCTTCATCAAGCTCTTGAATTACCTGTGTATTATCTACTCCCGAAAGAGCTTCAAGTAACTTGCGCATCTCATTTTGAAACAGGGGATTCGAACCCAGGGACAGGCTCACTACTAAAATGAGAAATAATTTATATATCTTTTCTTTCACTCATATTCCTCCAATTCAATATCTGCTTTGATTCACTCTCATAATAAACAGATGGCTTATACCCGCTATCTATTTGCATACAAAAAGAAAGCCATTATCTGATTCTAAAAATGGCTTACAATCACTGGCACACTTGTAAGGATTTGAAAAGGAGTTGCTTCAATCGTCGAGACGTACCTTTTGATTAATTAATGTCCATTCATCGGGCAATAATCTAAAAAAGGCCGAAAAGAAATAAAGAAAAACTAAAATAACAAAAAGAAACAGGCTGAATTCTTGTGTGATAGCCGCAATTACAGGTATTGGACATATATTCTTCGTTATAATTTCAGTATCAGAATTATTTTCGCTCAAAAATGAAGTCTTAAAACAGGTGGTTTTATCGCCACCTTCATTGGAAAAGCTACTTTCTGAATTTGCCCGCGCCTCGATTACAGTGGTCCTACCTGATAATCCATAAAGCTTGTAATTACTGCAAAAGAGCACATTCATAGTTAAGCCCGCAGCAAAAAGAAGCATAATGAAAAAGAATAAAATATGGGATAAATGATTTTTCTTATTATTTATTTCCATTACACTTCCCTTCTTAGCCGCTGCAGCAGAAAGCCCTTCTTCACTGACCACTGCCTCATCCAGCTTCTGTTCCCCAGCTAATTCTATTATCAGATAAAGTATACCACAGTTTCACCAGGCCGTAACCACTAACTTATAGCCGCAGCTGCGTTAAAAATCAGCCGTATTATCCACCGTTTGCCGCGCTTCATCCCCCGGTGAGGAAAATCTGCTGTGAAAAGTAGATCAGGCTTCCCACCATTTTCCCCAGGGCCACGGAAAGGACCGCAAAACCCAGCCCATGCCTGAACTGGATTCTCCGTGCAAAAATAGGTATGGTATTCAGCATCTCAGCAATAGCCAACGCCAGACAGCCGACAAAAATCCCGGCGAATACGCCGAATACGATTACCGCCGCAGCGCTAATCCATTTCCACAGGCTGTCTGTAAAAGAGCCGAACACCTGCCCTTTTCGCACCCATTCCCCCACATGGCAGGAATACTCAAAAACGCTGATAAAATTTCCAAATAGCGTGCCTGCCACTACCATTTCCTCATACAGGAAAACCTTCTTGCTGGTATGGGTCTTTCCCGCAAAACGGGGCACCAGGCCAACGGAAATCAATACAGTAAATACCCCTGCGGATACCAGAAAGCCAAAGCTCAGCCCAAAGACAGCCATAAAAACACTTTTAAGAAACATCAATGGTCTTTCCCTCCCTGTCCGCAGTTTCCACCAGCGCATTGTTCACGTCATCCTCATATATGCGCATTTCCACCTCGATAGGCGTGGGGTCCTTTGTAATCCGCCTCCCGCCGATATGGTTGAAGAATACGATAATCCCAATGGCAAGCCCGATGGAGTATGCCACCTCCAGTATGGTAAAGCCGTCTGACGCTTCTCCCGCTATCATTTCATAAACCTTCATGAATACCTTATTGATCCCGATATCATTATGAAAAGCCATGATGGTAAAGGCCGTTCCGAAAAAACAGATAAGGCAGACGAACGCAATCTTCAGCCACTGCGCCGGCCCCTTTTCCCGTTTCACCCTGACCCGTTCCATAATGATATCCGTCTCGCCCAGGTTTTCCACAGTCAGCTCCGGATACAGCTTCTGAAGGGATTCGATGATTTTCATCACGCTAACCACCTGGCGCAGAGGCTTGGTGTCCCTGAATTTATATATCTTCATGGCTTTTGCGTGAGCCAGGATATCCTTATTCGCACATACCAGCTTTCCTAAATCAGAAAGCTGCACATCCTCCTTTTCTATCTCCACATTCCGTTCCAGCTTCAGGTATAAAGTTTCCTGTGATGCCATACCGCCGCCTTTCCGGCCGGTCTTTTACGTCCGTCGGGAACGCTGCGCTTCCCGCCTGTACAATCCGGCCTTTCATTTCCATAATTTCGCTGATTCATTCACACGTTAGTAATATGGAAATTTTTCTTTTTTATACACATTCTCCTGAAAATCCAGTGATGAAAAAATTTTGCCCATGAAAAAACAGCAGTTGATCAAACTGCTGCTTTTCCAATCATCATCATATCATCTATCAAAATTAAGTAGTTGTCTTAGTTGGAGAACATGTAAGCGGTGGAAAGCTTAACGCCGGAACCGGTGTTGGTAATATATGTATAGATACCAATCTTAGTATAGTTGCCGCTTACCATGTTGCTGTAATGTGAAGGGCTTGCCTTCAGGCTTGCGAATACGCTGTCTGCTGCGGTGTTCTGTTCTTGCTCTGAAAAACCGAAGCTTCCATATGTAATATAGGAAAGGTTCTCGCCGCGCCATTTGTTGGAACTTATCATATCGCATCCACTTGTTCCATCGGGACGGGTATGGCTCCAAAGAGATGTAATTTCTTCACTTCTTACTGCTGCGAAGCTGTTTAATTCATTGTCAAGTGTCAGTGCGGGAAGTCCCTGCTCTGCTCTCAAATTATTGATATCTGCAAGAAGTCTTGCATTCATTGTCATTGTCTGATCTGCTGTTGCTGCTTCCGCTTTCATTGTGGATGCGGGTGCCATTGTTGTTACGATAACTGTTAAAACTGCTAATATGGTGATGATTGCTTTCTTCATTTTCCTTCATCCTTTCAAATCGTGTCGATTGAAAAATGATGGAAAACTACTAGGCATATTCGGTTATTTAAAAGTAGTGATAATCCTTCGATTATCTTACAGTACCATGTGGTACCGGCAGCTGGCTGCCATCCTTTCTGAAGGGAAGGCCCTGTAGCTTTGCGTCCTTACTTTTCAATAAGTTTGCCAAATGTAGTTTTCACGCCTTTTTCAAGTGCAAAGGCCTGATAGTAAAAAAAATAGTCTTGCGTCTGTAAGGAGACCAAGGCTATCATTGCAAATACATACGCTTTTACTATGTATCAGGCAACTGGCTGCCAACCTCTTATAGAGGGAAGGCCCTGTAGCTTTGCGTCCTTATCTTTCAATAAGTTTGCCAAGTGTTAAATTAGATGTATATGATGATTAAATGATGTATGATGATTTATCTAACTTCATACTACACCCATACAGTTAAAAAAGCAAGTATATTTTTAAATTTTATTACTTTATGTAACTATTTAATAATTGTGAAGGGACAGAACAGCTGCACTTTTTATTGCAGCTTTGGAAATTACAGCCCCGGACCCGGCTCATGCCTGCCGGCGCCCGGGTCCGCGCCTGTTTTCCAGCGGCTTCATCTGTTTCATTTCATCTGTCTGGCTTCATCTGTTTCACTTCATCTATCTTTATCTGTCTTACTTCTCTTACTTCATCTGCCTGACTTCATCAACCACGCCATGCACGACAAACCGCCCCGTGCCGCCGGCTTTTCCGTGGCAGGTGGACAGCGTGACCATATCCGGCCTTCCCTGCGTGGACGCTTCCTGATATCCTTTAAAAAGCGATTTCCGAAGTATCATATCCAGATAGCTGTCATAATCCTCGTCCGTATAAACGGACTGATAGGTATCGCTGCCGCTTACCGTCGTATAATAGGAAATAATCCGGTATCTGACCGCTTTATCTTCCGTATAGAGATAAAACCAGGGATTCCCGTCGGCCATCCCCTCTTCCTGGATAAACTTCTTCAGGGATCCGAACATGGTGCGGTTCTTCATGTTATGCCCGTAAATCACCGTATTCCTGTCCGACAGATCCGGCGAATTGCCGGCATCCATAAATATGCAGCCTGCGCTGTTCTTCTCACCCTCAAAGGTCTTATAAAGATACGCCTCATTATCCGCCCCCTGGACCACCGGATAATTCAGTTCCAGGGCCGGGATATATAGCCAGTATCTGAAGTCCTGATTTTTATCCTTCAGCGCTTCAAAGTCTATCTCCGGCATAAAAAAATCATCCTCAGGCGCATCCGTCACCGTTTCCGCAGCGGCCGCCGCATCCGTATTCACATATTCCTGCAGCTCCTTATATTCCGCCGCTCCCTTGCTGTATTCCACAAAAATACCGCCCAGATTTACGCAGGCCACGATAAGGACAACAACTGCGCACAGGGGAACCAGAATTCTAATCCATTTTTTCATATGTGCCTCTTTCTTTCAGTGCATATTTAAAAATTCATCCCACAGACAAAAGTACCAGCTCAGGTAACCGTGAAAGAACCGAACGGTTACCCTGTTTGACTTTATTATATACCCTGCCGAAATCCTGATCAATGAATTTTCAGCACACCAGCTGCTCCCGCATGCGCAGCAATATTTTTTTCTCCAGCCTGCTCACCTGTACCTGGCTGATTCCCAGGACCCCAGCCACCTCAGTCTGGGTCTTGTCCTGGAAATAGCGCATCTCAATCAGCTCACGCTCCGTCTCGCTCAGGCTGTCCAGCAGCTGGTTGAGAAGCATATGATCCAGAAGCTTTTCCTTTTCTTCGTCCAGGCAGCCTGACTGGCAGTCCCCCGCCGCCACCTTGTCCAGAAGCTGTACCTCATTGCCGTCAGACTGGTAAATGGTCTTATAAATGGATTCCACCTCCACATTGGCCTCCATAGCCATGACGATATCCTCCTTGGCAATGCCCGTTTCCCCTGAAATTTCCTCCAGTGTGGCGTCCCTGCCGTACTGATGGCCCAGCCGCTCCGCGGCCTGCTTTATCTTCCAACCGTTTTCCTTCAGGGTACGGCTCACCTTAACAAGACCGTCATCCCGCAGAAACCGTTTGATTTCACCGCTTATCATGGGGACCGCATAGGTGGAAAAACGGACGTCAAAGGACAGATCAAACTTATCTATTGCCTTGATCAGCCCTATGGTCCCAATCTGGAACAGATCCTCCATATCGTATCCCCGGCCTGAGAAGCGTTTCACGATGTGATGAACGAGTCCCAGGTTTTTCTCTATCAGTACTTCTCTGGCCGAATTATCCCCGGCCTGCGCCTGTGCAATCAGTACTGATATTTCCTCCATGCACTACTCCTCATCTTCCGACCAGGAAAGAGTTCCCAGCTTCTTTTCCATTTTTACAAGAGTTCCTCTTCCCGGCTCGCTTGTCACATCCAAATCGTCCATAAAGGCCTCCATGAAGGCAAAACCCATACCGGAACGGTCCATATCCGGCCTGGTGGTAAACAGCGGCTCCATGGCCTGCTCCACATCCGCAATCCCTCTGCCCTTATCTTCGATTTCGATATGTAAAACATCTCCCCGCAGGCAGCATCTGACCTCCACCTTGCCCGGCTCATCCCCGGACCAGCCCGCATAGCCGTGGATAATGGCGTTAGTGACCGCTTCGGACACGGCGGTTTTTATGTCCGCCACCTCCTCCAGTGTAGGATCAAGCGGTGTAATGAAGGCGGCTACGGCCACTCTGGCAAACCCCTCATTTTCCGAAACCGCGTCAAATTCCAATTTCATTTCGTTGTTCATTTCTCCTCCATTCTGCCGTCTGGCGGCATCTGCAAAATGTAATCCCAAAGCAGCTGCAAAACGCAGGGCAGCCGCCGTTGATTGAATGTTTCATTCCATGATTTCCACAATTCTGTCCAGCCCGGCAAGCTGGAGCATACGCCGGATCTGCCTGCCCGCATGAAGCACAAAAACCTTTCCTCCGAAGCAGGAAATGAGCTTGTATCTTCCAATGAGAATGCCGATTCCTGAGCTGTCCATAAAATGGGTGTCCTCAAAATCAAAGACCACATTGCCCACCTGGGATTCCAGGATATAGTGGTCCGCATTTTTACAGATTTCATCGGAACGGTGGTGATCCACCTCCTCCGGCATCCGGATGCACAGATAGTTATCAATAATTTGATAATCGCCCGCCATCCTTGCAGCGTCCGCCACCTCGGCCTGGCTGGTCACCTTCAGCTGATCGTTTTCCCTGCTATTCATTGACTTAAAATCCTCCTCCATATGTTTCTCCTTTCTCACAGTTACTGCCAGAACCCCGTCTGACCAGCGTTAAAAAAAGAGAACCTCATGCATACGCATCCGGCCAGTGGCCGTGCGTCCATGAAAGTTCTCTTTTGTAAGTGATATTTAATTGGATATCTATTTTTTCATCCTGGAGTTCGGCATCCGCCGTTTCAAAAACGGCTCAGGATTCCAGCTCCTTCAGATAGTCCTTGGCCCGGCGGGCCTTTTCCGTATTCGGGAATTGCTCAATTACCTGGTTGTATATTTTGGCGGCGTTCTTGCTGTCGCCTTTTTTCTTATAGGCGTTGCCCAGGATAAAAAGGGCGTCCCCATTGGTTTCATCGTAGGAAAATGCCTTTTCCAAATCCAGGATGGCGTTCTCGTAATCTCCCGCCTTGTAGGATTTATTCCCGCTGTTCGTGTAAGCCTCGCTAATCTTGGGGCCCACAGTCTCCAGCAGCTTGGCGTACAGATTCTTATATGCCTCGGAAATCGTATCGGACTGCATGGCTTCCTTATCGATTCCTTCTAGCGCCTGGGATATCTTCTCCATATCCTCCGGCGTATCCAGGTAGGTGTATGCCGCATTCAGCAGATCCTCAACAGTCTGCAACGTACCGTCCTTACCTGCATAGACCTCCAGCTCCGAATTCAGTTCATCATTCTTTGCAGTCAGGGTATCCAGCTGCTTCTGCATATCCGTAAGTTCTGCATTTTTCTTATCCAGCTGCTCGCCGATACTTCTGCTTTCTTCGTTCAGCTGGGCCTTCAGGCTCTGGAGCCTGCCGGGAAGAAACAGGGTCAGGGAAACAGCCAGGCCGATTGCCACGCCGCCAAGCAGATAAAGAAGTCCGGTATAGTTCTTTTTCGGCTCCTTCACGGCAAGAGGCTGGATGATGGTTTCGTTTCCGCTCTGATATTTGATAACATCCTCAGTTTTCGCGGCCTTGTGGACATTTTTCACGCCTTCGTCCACATTCAGGGCGGCGTTGACCTCCTTCATGTAACGAAGCGTCATGGTGTTGCCCACATCAATCCTGCTGCACTTCACAAGCTCCCTTTTCGCCTTGTCCCAATCCTCATTATGCATATGAAGAAGGGCCAGAAGCTGATGGGCGCGCAGGAATTTGGAATTGATGGAAAGCACCTTGCGAAGCTGGATCAACGCCAGATCCAGGCTCCCCTGCCTGCAGTACACCAGGGCCTGGTTGTATTTCTTAATCGCCTGGTTCAGGTTTTCCAGCTGGCTGGGGCTGTTCTGCACAGCTTCGATATAGGCGTCGGCAATATTCTTCTCCGGCTGGAGATTCTTGCTGATGACCCATTCGCTGAGGGCATCCACGGTTTCACCCATCTCAAAATATACGAGTCCCAGAAGGTTCCTCGCTTCAATATTCATCTTATTCAGTTTCAGACATTCCGTCAGGCTTACAACTGCGCCTGAAAGATCCCGTACGTTCGCTTTCTCCAGACCATCATTATAGTAAAAATTGGATACGCTGACGACCTTCTTATACCGCGCCACATCGGCGCCGCAGTTCGTACAGAAATCGTGTTCCGTAAGCTCTGCGCCACAATTATAACAATTCATAACGGCAATCCTCTATTCCTCTGTGCTCTTTGCTGGTTTCCTGTTCTTTTCGATTTCCACCAGCAGGTCTGTCAGGTCCGTTAAATCATGGTTATATATGGCTTCCTCCACCTCGTCTACTTCAAGGCTGGGATGAAATTTCTTCAGTTCTTCCTCAAAATCTATCATCATAAAAACACCTCATTCTGCCGGCGCATCCGCACCGGATATGGAAAGCTGCTGCAGCCGTGCGCTTTCTTACAGCTGCTGCTTCTGTTTTCTTTTCTCAAGGTATGCTTTCAACTGGCCGGCCAGATACAGGCTCCCTGCGGCATAGACCTCGTCCTCAGGCCGCTTCTTTTCCAGCAGCGCCTCCATGGCCTGCTCCGGGCTGTGATAGAGCCTTACCTGGTTCCTTCCGCTCCAGAGCGAATCCAGCTGTTCCTCCGTCAGGCTTCTTGCGCTGTCCAGCCTTGCAATGGCCACATCCTCAAAAAGCCCGCTGTCCACAATACGCTGTGCCATCGGCTCCACCCGCTTGTCCGCCACAGCGGAAAACAGCAGATGCCTTTTCCCACGGCAGCCGTCCTCCCGGACACTTTCCAGAAAAGCCTGCATACCATCTTCATTATGGGCGCCGTCAATGAATACACCAGGCAGGACTTCTTCCATCCGGCCTTCCCATTTTGCCTGCGACAGCCCCTTTTCAACCTGCTGCCTGGTAACCGGGCAGCTTCGTGAGAGCACCTCCAGAGCGCAAACGGCCAGCGCGGCGTTCTCCTTCTGGTAAACTGCCCTGGTTGACAGGCTGACCCTAATATATTCATAATACCCAGAGCGCATGGAAAAATCAACGCTTTTATTCTTAAATTTAAATAAAACAACTTGTTTTTCTGACACAGGAATCACTTCTGCCGACATTTCACGGGCCTTTTTGACAATAACCTCGTTTACCTCTTCTTCCTGCTCCCAAAATACGACAGGGACGCCTTTTTTAATAATCCCGGCCTTTTCCGCGGCGATTTCGGCCTTCGTATTTCCCAGATATTCCGTATGATCAAGGCCTATGCGGGTGATGACCGTAACCAGCGGTTTTTCGATAACATTGGTAGCGTCCAGGCGTCCGCCCATTCCCGTTTCCAGTATAATATAGTCTGCCCGTTTTTCCTGAAACCAAAGCATGGATATGAAAAACAGCATTTCAAAAAAAGTGGGATGGTATTCCTCCTGATTTTTTTCACAAAAGGCCTTTACGCTGTCCATCACCTGATTAAAACAGCGGGCAAATTCCTCTTTGGAGATCATTTCCCCGTCGAGCCGGAAGCGCTCCCTCACATCCACCAGATGCGGGGAGGTGAAAAGGCCGGTCCTCCGGCCCGCGCCGCTTAAAACAGCATTAATATAGGAACATACTGATCCTTTTCCGTTTGTTCCCGCCACATGGATCAGGCCCGACCGTTCGCCCGGCCTTCCCAGATATTCATAAAACCTTCGGGTGTCCTCAGGTGTATTTTTCTTCGTAAATTTGGGGATCTGCAGGGCATAATCCACTGCCTCCTCGTAGGTATAGCTCTTTTTTTCCATCATTATCTTCTGCCTCGTGTATTTCTTTGGGACGGCCTGTACTCCGAAACCGCAGCGCCCACACTGCGCAGGTCCGCCTGTGCGGCTTCAAGCAAGGGGGCGGAAAACAGCCCTGCGCACTATGCGCACCCTGCTTCCGCCCTGTGAATCCATGATTCCCTGCACGGTACCGTCTGCCGCTTATTTTTTCAGGGCGCCCAGACGTTCTTTTACCTGTGCCATCATCTGTGTGTATTTTTCCAGCTTTTCCTTTTCCTCAGCGATTTTGCTTTCCGGCGCCTTGGACAGGAATTTTTCGTTGCTCAGCATGCCGTTGACGCGCGCCAGCTCACCCTGCAGCTTCTTTTCCTCTTTTTCCAGTCTTTCGATTTCCTGGGCGATATCCACCAGCTCCGCAAATGGGATGTAGCAGGTGGCCCCTGCGATCACAACGGAAACCGCATCGTCCGCAATGCCTGTCCGGTCCGCCTGGACGGTTACCTGGGAGGCATAGGCAAGGGAAGCGAAGAACAGCTTTCCTTCGGTAAATGCCCGGGTGATATCCTCCTTGTCGCTTACTACATAAACATGCGCCTTTTTGCTGGGCGGCACGTTCATATTACTTCTCACGTTACGGATGCCCCTTACGGCCTCCTTGATGATTTCAATATCCTTCTCCTGCGCCGCATAATTCCAGTCCGCGCGGTATTCGGGCCATTTTGAAATCATGATGGATTCTTCCTCGTCCTGGAGCGTGCAGAAAATCTCTTCCGTCACGAAGGGCATGAAGGGATGCAGCAGCTTCAGCGCGTTAAGAAGCACATTTTTCAGCGTCCACAGGGCCGCTCCCTGGCTGTCTGCATCATCGGTATCATACAGCCTGGGCTTCACCATTTCAATATACCAGTCGCAGAACTCGTCCCAGATAAAGTCATATACCTTCTGGACCGCGATGCCCAGTTCAAAGTTCTCCATGTTGTCGGTTACTTCCTTCACCACATTGTTCAGCTTGGAAAGTATCCATTTATCCACCGGCTGCAGATGCCTGTCCGCATCCTGAGGGATGGTCTTGCCATCCATATTCATCATGATGAAACGGGAAGCATTCCATACCTTATTGGCAAAATTACGGCTGGCCTCCACTCTCTCATAGTAGAAGCGCATATCGTTTCCGGGCGCATTTCCCGTAATCAGGGTAAGGCGCAGCGCATCCGCGCCGTACTGGTCGATGATCTCCAGCGGATCGATGCCGTTGCCCAGAGACTTGGACATCTTCCTGCCCTGGGAATCCCTGACAAGGCCGTGGAACAGGACGGTGGAAAAGGGTTTTTCACCCATCTGCTCATAGCCGGAGAAGATCATGCGGATAACCCAGAAGAAAATGATATCGTAGCCGGTAACCAGCACGTCCGTAGGGTAAAAATAATCCAGATCCTCCGTTTTATCCGGCCAGCCCAGCGTGGAGAAGGGCCACAGCGCGGAGGAGAACCAGGTATCCAGCGTATCCGGATCCTGGGTCAGGTGGGTGCAGCCGCACTTCGGGCAAACCGAAGGCGCTTCCTTAGCCACCACGATTTCACCGCATTCGTCACAGTAATAAGCCGGTATACGGTGTCCCCACCAGAGCTGTCTGGAAATACACCAGTCGCGGATGTTATCGGTCCAGTTATAATAGGTTTTGTCCATGCGTTCCGGAATCAGCCGGATATCGCCGTTCTTTACGCCCTCCACAGCGGGCTTGATCAGCTCGTCCATTTTTACGAACCACTGCTTTTTAATCAGCGGCTCCACCGTGGTCTTGCAGCGGTCATGGGTGCCTACATTATGGGAATAGTCTTCGATTCCCACCAGGAGTCCCATTTCGTCAAGCTCCTTCACGATGGCGGCTCTCGCTTCATAACGATCCATACCTGCGAATTTGCCGCCGTTTTCATTGATGGTGGCATCATCGTTCAAAATATTGATTTCAGGCAGGTTATGGCGCTTTCCTACTTCAAAGTCGTTAGGGTCATGGGCCGGGGTGATCTTAACCACGCCGGTACCGAATTCCATATCCACATAGGAATCCGCCACGATGGGGATTTCCCGGTTCATCAGGGGCAGCAGCACCTTCCTGCCGATAAGGGACGTATATCTTTCATCCTCAGGATTGACCGCCACAGCCGTATCGCCCAGCATGGTTTCCGGACGGGTGGTTGCGAACTCCAGGAACTCCGTAGTGCTGGGCGCGCCGTTTTCATCTATGAGCGGGTATTTGATGTGCCAGAAGTGGCCCGCCTGCTCCTCGTAAACCACCTCCGCATCGGAAATGGAGGTATTGCATACCGGGCACCAGTTTACGATACGGCTGCCTTTATAGATCCAGCCCTTTTCATGCATTTTGCAGAACACTTCGGTTACGGCTTTATTGCAGCCTTCGTCCATGGTGAAGCGCTCTCTGTCCCAGTCACAGGAGGAGCCAAGCTTACGCAGCTGGCTTGTGATCCTGCCGCCGTATTCCTTTTTCCACTCCCAGGCACGCTCCAGGAATTTTTCCCTTCCCAGGTCGTGCTTGTCAATGCCTTCTTCCTTTAATTTTTCAATGATCTTCACTTCCGTTGCGATGCTGGCATGATCCGTTCCCGGCTGCCACAGCGCATTATAGCCCTGCATCCTCTTAAAACGGATCAGGATATCCTGCATGGTATTGTCCAGGGCATGTCCCATATGCAGCTGTCCCGTGATATTCGGGGGCGGCATTACAATGGTAAAGGGCTTTTTGCTTCTGTCCACCTCTGCATGGAAATATTTCTTTGCTATCCACTTTTCATAAAGTCTGTCCTCAATGCCATGAGGATCGTAGGTTTTCGCCAGTTCCTTACTCATAATTACTCCTATCCGCCCGCTCCTGCGGGCCTTTGTTTTGTGGGGGGGGGGACGGGCTTTCCCGCAGTCCTGCCCGGCGTCCTGGTTCCTGCGGGGTGCGGATGGGGGGAGTGTCTGAGAGCTTTCAAAAAGGGGGTATTTCTAACCGTTTCCTTTTCCCATTCTGCTCCCAACATGGCGCAAAACTCCTCACCCAGGGCAACTTGCGCTGCAAGCAGCTTCAGTTGTCTGGGTTCGTCAGACAGCGCCATTAGGGGCGGGAGCAGAATGGGAAAAGGAAGCGGTAAGAAATAGCTCCATTTTTTCAAAGCTCTCAGGCACTCCCCCCGTCCGCACCCCGCAGGAACCAGGACGCCGGGCAGGACTGCGGGAAAGCCCTAGGGTAGTGGCCGCGGAAGTTAAGGGCAGAATCGCCCTAATGCACATAAAAAAGGCCCTTTGCCGGGTTGGTTCGGCAAAGGGCGTCTTTAACGCGGTACCACCTTTGTTCACCGGGAAACTTGGGGCGTCTGGTGTGGGAATGAGACGCTCAGGGGGGCAGGGGGATTTTTGCTGTTGCGGTAAAAATCCTGGATTCCGGCCTGCGTTTGGTTTCCTGGCCTTTGGCATCTTTTAACGGGGATGAGGCGGGAGGCCTTAATGGGCAGAATTTATGGGGTCTGCTTTTGGGGGTCCGATTCCAAAGCTACCTTCGGCATTCCTTTCTTCTGAACGTCTTCCAGCCTGGCTTGGATTTTGTGTGTCGTTGATTAATATTTAATCAGCGGGGATTGCGCCAGGACGTTCTTCTCTGTGAAGGGGGGATGCTTACTCCTCTTTTTCATTATCTTTGATATTATGGCGGCTGAACCCTGTAATTTCGGGGTGGCCAATTTATTTTTTACTATAATGAATGAATGGGCTTTTGTCAAGTCCATACCCGTATTGTTTTATGGGTTATGTTAGCGTTCTTAAAGGAGTCTGGGGGCGCGCACATTTATAAATTCGGCCTGGCGGCCGGCGGTGCGATAGCAGAGATGCACCCATTCGCGGATTGTTACGGTTTCTTTATTTCCTACGTTATAAATGTGTTGGGAGGGTTTGGTGTTAAGAAGGATTTCTGTGAATCTGCTTAAATCATGGACATGAAAAAACTGTAGCTTCATTTTTCCATCCCGGGGCAGATAAAATTTTCTGTCCGCCATAGCACAGTCAAATACAAAGGCTTCCCTATATACATTGTTCATTTGGCCATATAAATAGGGCGGCATGAGGATATATGCTTCAGGTTTTCTTTTCAGCAGGGGCGCTTCCGCCCGTAACAAGTATTTTTTTCATAGTATCAGTCGCGCTCCTTGATGGGAATCCATATTTCAATGATCGAGTTTTCCCGGTTCCAGTGAAATCTTTCATCGTATTTTTCGAAATGGATGAGGTCTGTCGGCAGGGGCTCGTACTTTATATTGGGCAGGAGATTTCTGTAAAGTTCTTCATAGGTATCATAGATTCTGTTCATCGCGCCGGTATGTTCTGCCACCAGGTATTGGTGGGGCTGGATTTCTTTCAGAATAAAGCCATCCGGTATAATTGTTCTTTTGGGAATGGCGCAAAAGTAAGTCAGCCCGCCGTTCTTTCTTTCCATAAAGGCGTATTTGAGCCAGGTGCCGCTTTGGGACAGGTATGCTTTTTTCAGGTTGGCATTGAAGGTACGCCAGAATTGTGTGCTGATTTGTATATTTTTTGTACGGTATCCGGTAAGCTGGATTTCCTGTCCAATGACTGAAAATGCTTCCAGTTCACGTATTTCATATTTCATTTTATGCCTCTTTTTTCCACAGGCAGGCCTGCAATCCCGCTTCTTTAAGCCGTTGAATGGGCTTTATATCGTGAGCCGGCAGCCGTAGCCCGGACGGCGGGAAGGACGTTGCCTGCGCTGATGCGTTTATCCTGCCTGTTCAGGCCGTTTCTTTCACTGCAATCCAAATCTCGACAAGGCCGTCCTTTCCATAGTATTCGATATCCGGCGCTCCTGATTTCATTCTGCCTGTAAGGTAGCCTTTATTTAAGGGCCGGTATTTGGATTTGGGCAGCCATTTTGTGATTGCCATGGCTTCCGTTTTTCCGATGGTTTCCAGCGTGCAGGGGAAAATTGCCCATGTCATGGCCGGTATGGCGTATTCTGTGATATCGTTTCGCGTATCTTTGTCACTTGATACTGCGATCAGATACTCAAATTTACGGGGATCTGTTTCGTCCGTATTATAAATATTTATTCCGAGCAGGCCCTGCTGCTTTTGATTTGACAGCGCCTGTAACGGTTTGTCAAGGTTTTCTGTTTTAAACCTGGTCCAGAGGGCCGGGATGGCTTTTCTCCCTTCGCCTCTCCTGTTCGTTGTCTGAATTTTGTAACCGATTGTGCGGAAGCTTTCTTTTTTCTCAATCCGAAAAGGTAAATCCATTGTAACCCTCCTGTTTAGCTGTTTGCTTTTTTCTTTCGGGTCCGGGCAGCCGCCGTGGCGGAACGGATGTTTTCTTCAGCGGCCCCTTTGCCTGTGCATCCATAATTGTACTTTAAATCAGGCGGCGCTTCCTCTCTTTTACAGTACCAAATAGATAAGTATCCGTCAAATTCAGGCTATGGGATTTACTGCGGCGCCAATAAAGTCAGGGCAGCCGTATTTACTCCGCCTGACGGTATTGTTCCGCCAGCTCCCCGGTAATGGGCATCAACCGGCCGTCTTCAATGGAATATACCTGATCGCACAGCTGTTCAATGTCTTTATAGCGGTGGGACGTGAGGAAAATCGTTTTGCCCTCCGCTTTCAGCATACGGATAATTGTCCTGACATCCTCATACGTCTTATAGTCCAGGGCATTAAACGGTTCATCCAGAATCAAAATATCCTGTCCCTCCATAATGGCCTGTGCCAGTCCCAGTTTCTGTTTCATGCCAAGGGAATAGTGATCAACCTTTGTCTTATCCGATGGATCAAGCCCCACCTTGTCCATGGCTTCTGCAATTTCCTCTTCGCCTATCCTGCCCTGAATATCAGCCAGGAATTTCAGGTTCTGGAAACCGCTGTAAATGCCGATAAAACCGGGCGAGTTAATGAATACCCCCATATTGTCCGGGAAATCCCGGCCATTCTTTCCAAGCTGCCTGCCGCGCACATAGATGTCTCCATTATCCGGTTTTTCGAAGCCGCACAATATTTTGAACAGCACTGATTTTCCGCTGCCGTTGGCGCCCACAAGGCCAACCGTTTTTCCGCGCTCCACAGCCAACGATACCTCCCGGAGAATCCTCCTGTGTCCGAAGCTTTTTGATACCTTCCTTAATTCAATATATGAGCTCATAACGGTTCCTCCTAAACCAATATTTTCTTACTGCCGAATGTCAAGAGCCACCCAAGCGTCAGCATGATAACAACAGCCTCCGTCCCCAGTGCCGCTGCGGCAGGAAGCCCGGCGCCGGAATTTAATTCCGCAATCCGTGTCAGGCCTGAAAGGCCGAAGGGCAGATAAGATACCCATTGTCTGGGCACAACACAAAGCAGATTTCCCACAGCCGGCACCAGAAAACCGATTGTAACCTGTCTTGAAACGGCATAAACACACATCATGACAAGATACTGTCCCATAGTATCAAGGAATTTCATAATAACAGCATACAGCAGCATTTTCCACGCCGTAATCCCGTCTGCATATCCAAAGAAAAATATTCCAAAAAGCCCCGCAGCAAACCAAAGAAGCGCATAGGCAGCGAGAAAGCCTGTGCCGGCCCACAGAATTCCACTCAGCAGCTTCCTTCGGCTTTCCGCCCGGACGGAAATAAAATAGGACTGGCCGCTCGCCGTCCATTCCAGGAATGCCGCCAGAAGATACAGCGGCGCACCGTTTACAATCAGCATTTCAAGGAACGGGAATACCCGGAAACAGCCTGTCCCATGCCCGGCAAACAGAGAATATACCCATTCCTGCCCGGATTGTAACCGAAAGCCTGCCCCGGCCTTGTACAGCGTTATTACCAGGACAACCGCAAAAAGAGCCAGTAACTTCTGCCGCGCCGCCAATTCGCGGAGATAACAGGCTGTCATGCCTGATATCCGCGGCCGCGGGAGGGATATACACCCCCGCCATCCAAACCGCACCGTTACAGTAATGATGATGGCAAACAGCAATAATGTAATTCCTGTGACAGCAAAACGGTGATGCGACCCCAAATTATGGTGCAGTATCAGCAAATGATTAAAGCCCGTCAGCGGCAGGCTGCGGACAGCCGGAATCTTCATCCACAGAACCGAGAGAATATAAAGGGCAAGAATCACCCTGACTGACCATTTCCGCCCCCCGAAATGCCCAATCCACATGCAAAACCCGATTATCAGCCAGCCACCGAAAAACTGACAGGCAGAGAATGCCGCAAATGCCTGGACCGGGGTGGAAAAATACTGCCGCAGCACAAAAAACAGCTCTGCACCCGCCGCTCCTTCGGGTAATTCCCACCCATTTCCCCCGGAAAGCCCCATGCCGGATAAAAGAACCGCCGCGCTTTGGACAGCGATCAGCAAAAGGACAATCCCCCCTGTTCCCAGCCATTTTCTATAAAAATAGGAATGATAGCTTTGAAAACGCAAAATCACATTTTCCCCGTCATCCTCCAAAAAGGAAAAACAGCTTAACAGTAAAACCGGAAGCAAAAAACAGGTCAGATAATAGTGATCGGATACCGCCGATAAAATATGCTGTTCAAAATAAATCCCTTCGTTTAACCGGCCGCTGACGGAAAAGAGCAGGCATCCGGCAAACAGCACAAACACCTTCCCATATCCCCACAGGCGGAAATTCTTTTTGATAAGCGCCGCCATAACAAGCCCCCTAAACGTTCACCACAGTATTTTTCCTGATTTTTGCAAGGAAAAACGCTGTAAAACTGATGACACAAAGCAGCAGAACCGGCCCTGTGAAAAACGAAAGCCACGTCACCGCATGGAAACTGATACACGTTGGGTCAAAAGCGACAACTAACCGATATTTCTCCAAACTCAGAATTGCCATAATAAAATTCTCAAGTATGGAATAGATAAACGGCCCGGTGAGTATTACAAAAATATTTTTACAATACATGGCGAGTACAAAACCAAAGGTCATGGCTAAAATACCTATCACACCTCTCCAGCAGGAAAAAGCAGCCGCATAAAGCAAAGGCTTTTCTACAAATGCTGTTTGGAAAACATGCGAAAAGGTATTGGTTTCAGGCGGAACCACCGGCGCTTTAATATCAATGGCATATACTGCAGACAACAGATAAGGGACCGCCATAATGCAAAATGCTCCCAGTGCATAGGCTGTCCATTTTGCTGTCAGGTATTTTTTAACCGGGACGCGCGGGGCGATATACAAGAGAAAATTATTTTTACGCTCGTAATACAGATTCCAGCAGAGCGGAATCACAACAAACAGCGGATAAAGCAGGGAAAACCCTCCTGTTCCCACCTCCCACGCCTCCAAATCATAATGCAGTGTATAGCTTAAATAGAGCTTTTCAATCAGCACACACATGATAATTGTCAAAACGGCAGTTGTTAAAAGCACCGGCAGAAACATTTTTTTACATTCGTTTTTTATCAATTGGGGCATATCTTCCATTCCTTTCCGTTTTTCATAACTGTTCAATTTCCTTCACAGTTACTCTTTTTCTTCAATATATCGGAGTATCCTGCGCACTTCAACCTCCCGGAACCAAACGAGGGTTTTAAGGGAACAAAATAATTTTCATTCCTTTAAAACCCTCGTTCATACCCGTTAATTATGGAAGAAGGACGCCAAATACAACATAATTTTCTTCCGAAACGGCTTCATTGCGCGTAATAATCTTTCCATGATACCGTTCAGAAATACGCAGTATGTTATACAAGCCGTAGCCGCGCCCCTCACTGCTGCTTTTTGTTGTAAACCCTTTCCTGAACAGCCCCATGAACTCCGTATTCGACATGGCCGGGGCCGGATTGGAAACAAGCAGCTCCAGATACGTCCCTTTTTTCCTGACGGCAATATAAACCGTGCTTCCTTTCGGGGAGGCCTCGATTGCATTATCCAGCAAAATCCCGATTGTTTCAATCCACTCTGTTTCCGGTACCGCGGACTTTTTAAAAAGCCCATGCAGCTGCAATTCCATATGAATCCCCGCCGCCACCGCCTGTTTTATTTTTCCAAACAACATTCCTGCAATGACCTTGCTGTCACAGGAGAGCAATTCCCGGTCGTTGGAATTGATGACAATGCCGCCTGTCAGCGCCGCCACCTCTCTTTGCGCCTCCTCCAAAGTGCCGGCAGAAGCCACGGCCGCCTCAATTGCCAGCATACGGTTCTGAAATTCATGCTGTCTTGCCCTCACCTGGGAAATCAACTCCTCCACAATGGGCACATACTGTTCAATCATATGGATTCGCTTTTGCTCCTGCAGCCTGCGCCGATGGAAAAACAGCAGGATGCTGTTAAACAAAAGGACCGCCAGCACCAATACCGTAAGAAGCCCTGAATGAGAAAGGAACCTCTCCGCCTGGAATGAAACTACAGTAAGCGCCACCATCAGCAAAACCGCAATATCCGACGACACAATCCAGACCGCAATCCCACCCGTCAGCACCAACTGCTGGAGCGCGCCATAAAACGGCGTACAAAACAGCAATGAAACAAGGAGCAGCGTCAATACACGGCCGCCAAAAAGCAGCCAGCCTCCCCAAGCCCCGAAAGCGGCCAACACAGCGACACAAACACACCTGACAAGCAAATACAACGAAAACACCGCCATTGTCCCGCTAAGAACGTCACCGTTATTTTCCCATTTGAAATAAATACTGTGAAGCAGCAGCACAGAAAAAACCAGAAATAGCCATCCCGCAATACTGTTAACCGGCACAATCTCATATCCGTATGCGGAAAGCGCGGCGCGCACCCCTTCATTCGCTACAAAATTCACCCGCAGGACAACACACAAAACAAGCAAAACAGGAAAAAGCAGAATATCCTTCCCCCTTGCCTCCGACCTTTTCTGAAAAACGCCTTCACAGCAAACTGCCAATGCGCCCGCATCCAGCCCTGACTGCGCCAAAATACACAAAACATTCATGCTTCCCCCCACAGCCCGTCCTGATACTTATTGCCCACAGGCACCACCTCCGTAACCCCCTTTAAATAGATTTTCCGCCCGGCCTTATCAATCCTGTCAATATAATCCCTATTCACAATATAACTCTTATGACACTGTACAAAAGGACCGCCCTCCAGCAGCGCCAACATTCCGGCTAACGTATACCCGGAAACAGTATCCTCTTTTCTTCCGGACAAACGGTTATCCGTATGAATAACCAGTTTCTTCCCAAAAGCTTCAATATACACAATATCCTCCGCCGCATACTCCAGAATAAACTGCTTTTGCTCAAGCTGGATTCTCCTCCCCTCCCGCCTGATCTGCCCGGAAAGTCCCAACGCATCGCGAAACGCCTCAGCAAATTCCTTCTCCCCAAACGGTTTTACAAGGAAACTATAACACTTCACATCACGATAAGCCGAAAGCTCCTCCCCCGCCAGCCCCGTTTCAAATATAATCGGTGTATACCTATACTCCGGCAGCCCGCGCAATTGCTTCGCCAAATCAGTCCCCTTATAATCCTCCAACTGAATATCAATAATAAAAAGCGCAATCTCATTCTCCCTTGCATACCGCAGCGCCTCCCCCGCCCCGGCAAAAGAAATCACTTCCAGCTCTCCTGATATTTTCCCAATATACTCAACAATCCGCCTTACCGCGCCCCGATTGTCCTCCGCCAATAATATTTTACCTTTACCCATCATTATGCCACCTCATCCTGCGCCTGTTTTTCAATCCTGACACCTTTCAGCATAATATAATTCTTCCATACAGGCAATACAACTTTCAAAGAAAAAGGCCTGCCTGCCCAACAGTTACAATTATTTGTATCCGCTTCTTTACAAAACTTACATATAGCGTTATTATATATCTATAAGATATATCTAAATGGAGGATTTATGTTAGAATCTATTATTTTAGGCATGGTATCAGACAATGATTTCACCGGCTACGACATCAAAAAGCTGATAGAAAACGGCATCGGAGTTTTTTATAAAGCGAGCTATGGAAGCCTGTATCCGGCCTTAAAACGATTAACAGACAAAGGCTGTTTAACAACCTACGAAAAACCCCAGGGCGGCAGGAAAAAAATTTTCTACCACATCACAGAAGAGGGACAAAAACAGTTTTTCGACTGGCTGGTTTCACCCACTGATATAACCGAAGGCACGAACACCCATCTGGCAAAAATTTATTTCTTTGATAACCTGTCCCCCGAAATCCGTGAGCAACAGCTATTGGAATATGAAATTAACAACAAGAATTATCTGAGGAAACTGAATGATTTAGAAAATAAGTATAATAAAATGGAAAACAAAGAATGTTTTTACTACAAACTATCCACCCTTTACTACGGCATCTGCATTACCCAAAAAACAATTCAATGGTGCCAGCACATCCGCATGCAAAAACCACTCTCCGACTTAATACAGGATAAAAAATCATAAACCAGCGAAAGGATGACTTTATCAACAGCCAAAGGTAAAAATTATGATAACAAAATCCCCCAGCGGCGCCCTCAGCCCATACTATTACAAAGGCGGCTATTTCCATGGAATCCATTATGGCAGCTACTTTGACGATTCAGACGCATTACTTTCCATGATGAAAAAAGAAGAAGAGTTCATTCTAAAATCACCGGAAAAACGCAGAATCCTAATTGATCTCTACGAAACGACTCTAACCAAAACACTTACCGAAAAAATTACAGAACATATCAACCACCTGCGCCCCAACATCGTAAAACTAGCAATCACCGCCACCCCAAAAAACCTTCACAAACTCCACAAAGCCCTTACCAGAAAAACCTCACTCCCACAATCACAACTATATTTTTCCACCGACATGGAAGAAGCCAAAACATGGCTTGTAAGCGACACATGCCATACGCACATCTATTCAAAATAAATATTGCCACTTCCAAATTCCAGAATATCAGCTAAAATGATAACACACTACTCTACCCTAATTTTATTATCACGCACCATTATTCTATCCTAAGTATTCAATACTCCAACACATTTATATATTTTCACTACTATTCCTCTTTATCTACCTGTTTGCCAAGGCCAGGAGAACCGCATCCGCCCCAGTCCCTTCCCTTTCGTTGGGGCGGCGGGAGCCTGTTTTTTTTCTTCCGGGCTGCGTTGGGGTATTTTATACTCCATAGGAAAAAACGGTGATGTTTTTTACTGCTCCTGAATACCAGAATTCTGCCGCCCTTAGCAGCCGCAAGCGACTAAAGTCGCTGGACGAACGCAGCCGACTAAAAGTCGCTGCGTGAGGAGTTCTGGCTGCGTTGGCAGAAATCTGGTATACAGGAACAGTTAGAAACATCCCGTTTTTGAGACTGGAGCATAAAATACCCCAACGCAGCCCGGAAGAAAAAAAACAGGCTCCCGCCGCCCCAACGAAAGAGCGAAGGGACTGGGGCGGATGCGGTTCTCCGTCCCCCCTAGCGCGCACTGAAATTTTTCATTTGTTTATAGAGTTCCCCCGCCGAAACCGGCTTGCTGATATGTGCATTCATTCCCGCCCTGCGGCTTTTCTCCACATCCTCCGCAAAGGCATTGGCAGTCATTGCAAAAACAGGAACCGTCCCGGCGTCACTGCGGTCCAGAGATCTAATTTTCTTCGTGGCCTCGTAACCATCCATTTCCGGCATGAGAATATCCATCAGAATATAATCATAGAAGCCCTCCGGGGAAGCGGCAAATTTCTCCACGGCAATTTTTCCGTTCTCAGCCATATCTGTCCATGCGCCGGCTGCCTGAACTATTTCGGCAGTAATTTCCCGGTTCAGTTCGTTATCTTCCACGATCAGGACGCGTTTACCTGCAAACTGCTTCTGTTCCAGGCAGATTTCTTCGTTTTCTTCATTTTCAGGCTGTCCGCCACAATCGGCTGAATCCGCTTCGCCGGCCCCGTCGGCTTCGGGAAAAGGAATATCCAGAAGAAATAAACTGCCTCTGCCAGGCTCACTTCTGACGGCTATGCTGCCGCCCATCAGCTCAACGAAGCGCCTGGTAATCGCAAGGCCAAGGCCTGTCCCGCCATACTTGCGGGCCACATTGCTGCCCTCCTGCTCAAAGGGGCTGAAAATTTTATCCAGGTTTTCCGGCGCGATGCCGCAGCCGGTATCCTCCACTTCAAAATGCAGCCAGTGTCTGCCGTCCTGCACTTTTTCTTCCCGGATCCGGAACCAGACCTGTCCGCCCGCTTCCGTGAATTTAAAGGCATTGGAAAAAAGATTGCTGATAATCTGGCTGATACGCAGCGAATCACCCAGCACAACAAGGCTGTCGTCAACGGATGACTCCACATGAAATGCGATATTCTTATCCGCAGCCTGGGAGGAAGCTATGACCATCATCTGCTCCAGTATCATTTTCATGCTTATTTTTTCCGGGCACAGCTCAATTTTGCCGCTTTCCACCTTTGACATATCCAGCACGTCATTGAGCAGGGCAAGAAGATGCCTGGAAGACATGTCGATCTTATTCAGGCAGTCGGATACCCGCTCCGGATCCTCCAGATGATGCATGGCAATATGGTTCATCCCAATAATGCCATTAAGCGGCGTGCGGATTTCATGGGACATACGGGAGAGGAATTCACTTTTCGCCATGCTGGCGCTTTCTGCCATCTTCAGAGCCTGCTCCGTGGATTCCTTTTCCCGGGCCAGGAGACGGTTCTTCTGCCAGATGACCATGGAATACAGAAGCGCTATCCCAAGAATACTTACCGCAGTGAGCAGTATAACCGTCATGGCAACCCTTGTCATGCTGCTGCTCAGTTCCCCTATCCTCTCATCCAGCTTACCATAAGGCATACTCACGCAGATGTACCAGTCATTGACGGACAGCGGTATATAATAAAGATATTTATGGATACCCTCCAGCGTAAATGCAGTGACGCCTGTTCCGCCCTGTCCCACATTGTCCCGCAGCATCGAAGAAGCATATCCTTCATCAAATTCCGCCTGTTCCTCCAGGTAATCGAACAGGTTCCTGCCCACTGCACCATCATCCCCGTCATGTCTGATGATATAATTCCCGTTTGTGTCAATAATGTTTCCATAAGCGTTGGCGCCTTCTCTGTAAAGCGACAGCCTTTCCCCCAGATACGAAGGAGTCATTCCCACCACTGCCGCAATCAGACGGTGCTCACCAAACATGACAGAAGGAATTTCCGAGGACAGCAAAATCATCGTATTTCCAGTGAGCACACTGTTTACCTCAAGATATTTATCCTGTCCTTCAAGCAACGCCTTTGCGCCTTCTATACGTCCATCTGCAGAAAAATGCCCTTCCGACGTATAATAATCCCCATTATCCTCCAGAAAAGCTACAAAGGCATAAGCGTTCTTCACAGTCCTGTCCCGGATAAAAGCCTGAAGCATTTCCATGCTTTCCAGATCCGCCTCCGTTATGTTCGCCGTAATGCTGCTGACCCGGATAAACTGGCTGTTCATTGTAGTATCAAAATGTCCCGCCATCTGATCTGCCATCTCCGCCAGATAAATGTCGCTGATATCCAGAATCGTTCGCCTTGTTTCCTGTCTGTCCGCCCGTACCATCCAGACCAGAAGCGAAAAAATGAGCAGTCCCAACACTGCCGCCGCTGCCATCACACTGGTCTGCTTTTTATTCGAAAATGAAAACTTGCCTTCCTTCATTACCGGTTCCGCCTGATTATATTTTATCGTCCAGCCGTAAAGCTTTATTTTTTATCATCATAGCATCCCGAAGAATGAAAAACAAGACTTTATTACAGTGTTTTCGGATCCGGTTTTTCCGGGTTATATATTACGGTTCAGCCTGGTCTGAACCGCCGCTGCCCAGACCTGCCCGGACTGTAACGGTTAAGTTCCAATGTCCCCGGTAATCCTGTATTTTCCCGGCGGCAGTCCCTTTTTCTGCCGGAATATGTTGGCAAAATAGTGCTCATCCGAAAACTGCAGCCGGTAAGCAACCTCCTTCACTGTCATCCCTGTGTTTCTCAAAAGCAGGCAGGCCGTGTCTATTTTCCGGGACAGCACATATTCATAGGGTGTCTGGCCATATGCCTTCCGGAAAACCCGTGTCAGCTGGGAAGGGGAAAGGCTGGCTTCCTTTGCCAGCTGTTCAATACTCAGGCGTTCATAAATATGCTCATCCACATATTTCCTCACTGCAACCGCAGTCTCCGGGAGCCGTATTTCCGGCTCCGCCCCCGCCGCTGCGTGAGCGGCCAGCTGAAGAAGGATTTCATGGAAAAGGAGGGAGGTCCTGCGGGCCACCTCGGTCCCGCTGCCCTCCTTTTTTTCACAGACATGAAGGAACTCCCGGAATAAAGGATAGACCGGGCAGTCCCGGAACAGGACCGTCTCCCCCAGGCCGAAGCCTTCCACCAGGGTGTCGCACAGGCTTCCTTTTACGTTCATCCATATTTTTTTCCATGGATTGCCCGCATCGGCCTGGTAAAAATGGCTTTTTCCCCGGGGAAGCAGATAAACGTCCCCCTTTACCGGACGGTAGGTTTCCTCCCCGATCCTAAGCAGGCCTTCCCCTTCCATAATATACTCAAGGATATAGATGGAGGAATTCTCCCTTTCTATATGATAATGGCTGTCAGGATAGGTAATTCCCGTCATCTCAATCTGAAAAACCGGCTCTCCCGGCAACTGGCCCGGGAGGAATGTAATGATTTGTTCCATAATGCGTGTTTTCCTCAATATTTTGCGTGTAATTTCCATTTATTAACCTATATTATAGCTGTATACTTCAAGTAACGCAAGATGAGCCGGTGCATCCGGCAGAATGGAGGAAATTATGGGGAATATACCTAGACCGGAACATCCTTTTCCGCAGTTTGTACGCGAGGACTGGGTGAACCTGAACGGAACATGGGATTTTGAACTTGATTTGAACAACAGCGGGCTGGAAAGAGGCTTTGGAAAAAGGACGGATTTTAAGGACAAGATCCTGGTGCCCTTCTGCCCTGAAAGTGAATTGAGCGGCGTGGGCTACACGGACTTTATCGCAGCCGTATGGTATCACCGCACCGTTACCGTCAGCGCAGAGCAGCTGCAGGGAAAGGTTTACCTGCATTTCGGCGCCGTGGATTATGACTGCCGTGTATTTGTTAATGGCACGGAGGCGGGAAGGCACAAGGGAGGCTATGTGTCCTTTGCCCTGGAAATTTCCGCGCTTCTGAAGGAAGGGGAGAATCATCTGGTCGTATGTGCACAGGATGATACCAGAAGCCCTATGCAGCCCATCGGCAAGCAGAGCGACCGCTTCTATTCACATGACTGCTCCTATACCAGAACCACAGGTATCTGGCAGACCGTATGGATGGAATTCACGCCTGACGCACATATCTGCAGCGTCCAGTATTATCCGAATGTAGCGGAAGGCTCCGTAACCATCAAGGCAGTAGTGGAAGGGGAAGGCATCTTCAGCGCCGCCGCTTCCTATGAGGGAACCGCCTGCGGAAGCGCATCCGCCAGGACGGATTCCGGCAACGTAATCGTCACCATCCCCCTGAGCGAAATCCATCTCTGGGAAGCAGGGGCAGGACGCCTTTATGATCTGCAGCTTTCCTTCGGCGATGACAAGGTGAGCAGCTACTTCGGCCTCCGTGAAGTGAAGCTGGACGGCTACCGCTTCCTGATTAACGGCAAGTCCGTATTCCAGCGTCTGATCCTGGATCAGGGATTCTATCCCGACGGCATTTATACGGCGCCCTCCGACGAGGCTCTGGTAAATGATATCCGCCTTTCCATGGCGGCAGGCTTCAACGGAGCCAGGCTGCACCAGAAGGTATTTGAACCCCGCTTCCTCTATCACTGCGACAGGCTGGGTTATCTGGCCTGGGGCGAAATGGCAAACTGGGGCTTTGATCATTCCTCCTATTCCGGCTATGAGGCATTTATTCCGGAATGGATCCAGTCGATTGAAAGAGATTTCAACCATCCCGCCATCGTAGGCTGGTGTCCTTTCAATGAGACCTGGGATTTTGAGGGACGCAGACAGATTGACAGCCTTCTTGCCCTCACATGGAAGATCACCAAGCAGTATGACACCACCCGTCCCTGCATCGATACCAGCGGCAACTACCACGTTGTTACGGATATCTTTGACGTGCATGACTATGAGCAGGATCCCGAAGCATTTGCCGCTACTTATGAGCCGTTTAAAAATGGTACGGGCGTATTCCACGACCGTCTGGGCGACAGGCAGCAGTATAAAGAAGGGCAGGCGATGTTCGTCAGCGAATACGGCGGAATCAAATGGGCTCCCGGCAGCACGGACGAAAAGGCCTGGGGATATGGAAACGGCCCCAGGACCGAGGAAGAGTACATATCCAGATATAAAGGACTTACCGATGCGCTTCTTGACAATCCCAGGATGTTCGGCTTCTGCTATACACAGCTGACAGACGTAGAACAGGAACAGAACGGCATCTATTACTATGACAGGACACCTAAGATCGATGTGAATATCTTTAAGGAAATCAACAGCCGGAAGGCTGCTATCGAAGACTGATACGAATAGATGCCCTGGCTTAATATCATGACATTTATCTCCCACAGCTGCGGACCACCCCCTTACATATCCTATGTGTTCCGCAGCTACGGGAATAAATTAAGCCCGAAAGGAAAATGGCAGATACCCCTGAAGTATGTATGCCATCTGCCTTTCGGGCCTGTTATTCTTATTTTGAAGCACAGACATAACTGCCTGGCAAAGCTATACCCTGCCTTCCATAATAATATTCTGAGGATTCATTCCCAGCGCTTTATAAAAGCCCATGGCCGATTCATTAAAGGCCCATACCTTCAGCTCCACCCTGTTGATTCCCATCGGCCTGATTATGTCCGCCAACGCCTCATAGAGCGCTTTTCCCACACCCATATGCCTGAAATCTTCAAGGATGCAGATATCGTCAATGTAGGCATAGCGTCTGGGCACCACCACCGGGTGGGCCGGAGCCTGCTTCAGCTTGACATTACATATGCCCGCAGCCCTGCCGTCTGCCTCGGCTACCAGGAAGAAGGAATTTTCCTCCTCCATCAGCTTTTCAAAATCTTCCCTGCCAAACGGGCTGTCCTCCAGGTCAGCAAAAATATCCGGCCGGTTTACCGCATGGATATGCTGTTCTTCCCGTATGGCCGCTCTCAACAGCTCATAATCTCCCCAGCCGCCTTCTCTTACGGTAATTTTCTTTTTCTCCTGCATCAAATTTACCTCTTCTCTTATATGCCTTCTATACCAAATCTGCTGCGTTTTCTCCGATTTTGCTGATAATCTTTTTATTAATTCTCGCATAGAAGAACAGGGTGACAGCCAGCGACATAAGTTCCGCAATCGGGAATGCCCACCATACGTTTTCCACCTTACCGGTCAGGGAAAGCAGATAGGCTGCGGGAAGCAGCACTAAAAGCTGTCTTGCCACAGATACCGCCAGACTGTAAACACCGTTGCCCAAAGCCTGGAATACACTGCCGATAACAATACAGAAGCCGGCAAACATAAAGCTCAGGCTGATGATTCTAAGGGCAGGCACGCCGATTGTCAGCATATTTTCCGAAGCGTTGAACATAGCCAGCAGCTTGTCCGGGAAAATCTGGAAAACAAGGAGCCCCACCATCATGATGGACACCGCATAAATGATACTCAGCTTTGCCACATGCTTCACACGTTTCCGGTTGCCCGCGCCGTAATTATAGGCCACAATGGGAACCATTCCGTTATTCAGGCCGAATACCGGCATGAACACAAAGCTCTGCACCTTGAAATAAACGCCGAAGACCGCCGTGGCAGTTGAAGTAAACTGAATCAGAATCAGGTTCATGCCATAGGTCATGACAGAGCCGATTGCCTGCATGATAATAGACGGGATGCCTACGGCATAAATCCTGCCGATCATTTTTTTCTCAGGACGGAATTTTCTGAAATTCAGATGGATATCCTTGTTCACCTTCAGGTTAAAGATAATTGCCAGCCCTGCCGCCACAATCTGTCCGAATACCGTAGCCGCCGCTGCGCCCGCAACGCCCATTTTGGGAAAGCCAAAGAGGCCGAAAATCAAAATAGGGTCGAAAATAATGTTGATCACTGCGCCCAGACTCTGGGTAATCATGGTATACATGGTCCGTCCGGTGGACTGCAGCAGCTTTTCAAAGGTCATCTGGGTAAACATACCGATAGAACAGATACATACAATCGTCAGATAGGTTACGCCATAGGATACAATTTCCTGATCCTTTGTCTGGCTTAAATAAAACGGCTTCGCAATCAGTACGCCGACTATCAGAAATACCACGTAGGACATAATCGCAAGGAAAACGCCGTTTTCCGCCGCTTTATTAACATTTTCCTGATCCCGCTCTCCCAGGCTTCTGGAAAGGACCGCATTGACGCCGACGCCGGTTCCCGTGCTGAGGGCGATCATCAGCGACTGGATAGGGAACGCCAGGGAAACAGCGGTCAGTGCATTTTCATTAATCATGGATACGAACACACTGTCCACAATGTTGTAAAGGGCCTGCACCAGCATGGAAACCATCATTGGAAGGGCCATGGACAGAAGCAGCCTGTTCATGGGCATGGTTCCCATCTTATTAGTCATAACGCGTTCCGGCTGCTTTCCCTCTCCCGCCGCCTGGGACGCCGTGCCATTTACAGCTGCATTTTTCTTTTGTTTTTCACTCATTTTAACACCGCTTTCTAACTCTTAACTAGCTAACCATTCCAGTATAATAGAAAAAACAGCAGCCCGCAAGTAAAACAATCTGCTGTTCCTTCCTATTTATATAAGCAATTTAACTAAAGTTTTTGCAAAACTGTCCTGTGCCATCACAGTTACTTGCAAAATTCCATTCAAAACCACCTGCGAAATTAATATTTTGTACTTCCGGATGACTTTCAGCCGGTCAGCACTGTAAACGCACCGGCCGGCTGAACTGCTGATTTTTCCTTATGCATGGGGAATATTGGTAAATTCCGATATTTCCCGGCTGATGGTGCATAAATCCTCAACGCTTAAATCATGCAGCCTCTCATGCCCTGTGATACGGGCAAAGGTTTTCAGTTCCTCCAGGGAGCAGTTGAGATAGTTTGCCACTCTCGCTGCCGCCGCATCCATCTTAAGGCGTGCTCTCAGTGTCTCATCCTGTGTGGCAATACCTACCGGACATTTGCCGCTGCCGCAAATCCGGTACTGTTGGCAGGCCGCTGCCATCAGCGCCGCCGAAGCCACCGCCACCGCGTCAGCTCCCATGGCAATCGCCTTTGCAAAATCCGAGGATACCCGCAGCCCTCCCGTAATCACCAAGGAAATATCGGATTTCACGCTGTCCAGATATTTCCTTGCCCGGTAAAGTGCAAATACAGTGGGAACACTTGTGGAATCACGCACCAGACGCGGGCTGGCCCCTGTTGCGCCGCCTCTTCCGTCGATAGTAATAAAATCCGGACCGGCAAAGACACAGTATTCCAGATCCCGTTCAATTCTTCCCGCTGCGATCTTGATCCCGATCGGCCTGCCGTCCGATTCACAGCGCAGTTTGTCAACCAGCGCCCGCAAATCCTCTCTGGTATTGATTCCCGGGAATCTGGACGGGCTGATAACGTCCTGTCCCAGAGGCTTATTACGGATGGCTGCGATTTCCGGAGTCACCTTGCCTCCCGGAAGATGTCCTCCCATGCCGGGCTTGGTACCCTGGCCGATCTTGATCTCTATGGCATCAGCGCGCCGCAGGTTCTCCGGCGTCACACTGTACAGATTGGGCACATATTCAAAAATATATTTGGCCGCCGCTTCCCTTTCCTCCGGCAGAATCCCGCCTTCGCCGCTGCACATGGCCGAATGCGCCAGAGCGCTTCCCCTAGCCAGGGATATCTTGGCTTCCTTTGAAAGCGCGCCGAAGGACATGTGGGATATGTATACCGGATTGTCCAGTATAAGCGGCTTCTTGGCATTCGGGCCGATAACGGTGGTCGTATCCACATGGGCATGCTCATCCAGCGGCGGAGGATTCAGCTGCGCCCCCAGAATAAGTATGTCATCCCAGCAGGGCATGGGCATCTGTGTCCCCATGGCCTCAATAAGGGGCTTTCCTGAAACCGCCATTTCGTGAATCTGAGCCATGTACCGGATATTTTCATCCTGCCTTCTCCATTTCTCCGGATAGGCAAGAGTCTGGGGTTCACTATTTTCATCTGTGCATGCAGCACCGGCCGGCGCTTCCGTTTCCCCGGCAGCTTTCAGGCCTGTCTGCGTGCCAGCTTCTGCAGTTTCCGTTTCCGGCACAGCCGCAGGCTGCTCCTCCAGCAAACGTAAGTTATCCGGGGAATGCCCGCACACCGGACATTTTTCCAGCTCTGAAAAGAGCTTCCCTTCCTTTTCCTCGTCAAAAATGTAACCACAGATTCCACATTGGTATCTTGCCATACCTTTTACCCCCTTATTATTTATAATACGGCCGCCTGTTTCCGGCAAAGCCGTTCGTTCCCCTTTTACAGCTGTCCCTGGTTTTATTCCTTTCTGTTTTTTACCTGATTCCTTACCTCCTTCAGCCCCTGATCCTTGTTTTCCAGCGGATAAATCCACATATGGCTGTCCGGGTTCTGTACATCCTGGCAAATCGGCACCCTGCCTTCCAGATCCCTTCCTTCAAAGGTCTTAAACACACCTTCCTTCGCTTCACCGCGCCATTCCTGCACGTTGCCGTCGGCATTCAGCGTGTTGATATACATATTTCCATGGTACAGCCCGTCCTTGAAATTGCCGATCACATTCTGAAAATAACGGCTCTCCGGGGCTGCCCTGCCGATATCCAGATCATAGTGCTCCTGGCCTTCCCCATTGGGCAGATTGTCCAGCCAGGCACCCTCATAGCTATGGGTAACCAGAACCGGATCAAAGGAAGCGGCGGCATTGTCCTGACAGTACATTTTCAGCCACATTCCCTTCCCGCTGCGCAGGCCGTCCTTCCATTCTCCGTAGTAATACTGATCCTCTCCGTAAACGGCAATGCCCGTTCCCTCCGGGCGGCCCTGCTCATTCCTGTCCCCGTAGTAATAAAAATAAGCTGAACTTTTCAGGGAGGCCGACATGGCGCGGTAATGCGCCAGCCCGCTCAGATCCTCTACGGCTTCCACATTATCCTTCTGCCAGTAATCCATCATTTCTGCGAGCATCTGGGTATTCGTTTTCTTTACAATGACCGTCGCCGTATTTGCGCTTACCTGCGCCGTATCCGGCACATTGGAGCCGGATACGGCGGGAGGCGCGTCCTTCACAGCATCCGGCGCGCTTTCTGTTTCCACAGGTTCCTCGGCATCCAGCTCAATCGTCTCCTGAACCTCCACAGGATCCTCTTTGCCGGTATTTTCTCCCGTTTCACCTGAGGCTTCCTCCGTGCTTTCCGCCGTTTCGCCGCTTTCCGTTTCGCTTTCCGTTTCCTGCACCGCCTCTGTATCCGGCCCCGTACCGGACTGCCCCTTTTTCTGCCTGGCACTGACTGCGCACATTACCAACACTACAATGATAAAAAGAAGCAGGGCGGCTATGGGGACCAGCTCCTTCATTAATTTACTGTTTTTCATTCCTATTCTCTCCGGTTCTTTCTTTTCAGGGCGGCAGCTGCCGCAGCCTTCATTTATAACTGCCCATCACTTCAGCAGTTACTTTTATTCTACCATACTTGACCGCAACGTCACAGAAAAGATTTTCTTAATTAATTGGGCTTCATTGCCTGCGTCTGACATATACCTCTGCCCACGCCGGGAAAAAGCCGGCGTTTATGGCAACGCTCCTGGAAAGCCCGTGGGATTCCGCGGTGCCGTAGAAGGGGATTTTCCCTCTGGCAAGGATTTCCTGTTTCAGCAGGGCAACCAGACTGGAGGCCAGGCCACGGCCCGCAAATTCGGGTAGCACGTCAATTCCAATCTGCCACATCAGCGGACTGTCCTCACTGGCCCCGGCCACAGCAGCAACTTTTCCGTCAATAATCGCAGCAACAGCCAGCATATCCGGCATCAGCTCAGAACCGCAGATGGCATGGCGGAACTGCCGCCCATCTTTCCAGTCGGGCAGCTCCCCTTCTTCCAGCCATCTGACCTCAAAATCCGGTTTTACCGCCGTTTGCTGCATTCCAGGGAGAAAATAAATATGGGTATCCGCAATCTCCCTGCGCTGGCTGCGAAGGCAGTCATCCAGCCTGCGCAGGTTTGAAAAACGGCAGAACCATTCCGGCTCCGGTCCCTGTTCCCCGTATTCACGGCAGCACCAGTCATAAATTGCCTCATCCGCCATAAGATACCCTTTCCCGCAGAACAGAATCGCCCTGAAAAACAGATCCATCCCTTCATATACCCTTGCCCTGGAATCAATTCCATAGTCAATGCCTGCCGCCGCTTTTTCCATACACTCTCTCATAAGCCAGCCATAGGCCGTATCAGTCATAAAGGTCTGATCCGGCATTTTCGGCCTTCTTCCTATTAAATAACCGCGTTTTCCTGCTTCGCCGGACGGATCCAGCACGCAGTCCATTTTAAACTGGGCCTCCACCTTTTTTATAATATCCTCAGCTATATGCATTTTTGTTAATCCTCCCTGCAGATTGTGCTGCTGCCGCAAATGCGCTTACCTGCCCTGCGGCTGCCGGTTTTTTCATATTACAATTACGTATTTCTTCTGTCAACCGGCGCTGCCCGATTTTCTCGTTCTGTATTTCGTAGTTCCGTGATCGGTATAATTATTTTTTCTTTCCAAATTATGAATTCTTCGCCGCTTCTCTTGACAGTCACCATATCGCTGACTAGAATGTAACAAGAATCATGGGGTATTCTGATCCGTATGGGAAAACAAGGCTTCCAAGCCGAAGCTAAACGGCACATGCGGCTCTGACAATATTGATTTTCAAATGCGCTAATACGTATAGATGGGAGTAAGCTGAAAGAAGGACGCTTTCAGCCTTCCTGATTTTCAAATGCGCCAATGCGCATAGATGGGAGTAAAAATGAAATTTCTAAAGAAAATAAAGGAAAGCAGGCTGAACCTGATTTTGCTGCTGCTTTACCCAATCGTAACCTTTTATCTGCTGGAATGGTTTACCCATAATCCCTGGAAAACCATGAAGGCAACTCCGCAGGTGCTCAATATCGTAATGTTTGAGCTGGTTGCCCTGCTGCTTTTCGCCCTGTTCGGCCGGCTGCATGCGGCGCTGATGACGGAAACGCTTTTCTTTTTCCTGTATGGGCTGGTGAATTATTTCGTGCTGAATTTCCGTTCCGTGCCGATTCAGCCCTGGGATCTGTTCTCCATCAGCACCGCCGCAAGCGTTGCGGACAACTATGAATATACGCTGGACAAACAGGCGCTTCTTGTGGTTATCGGCTTTCTGGTTCTGCTGATACTGGAATTTTTCTGCAGGTATACCCTGAAAAAAGGAACCTGGAAATTCCGCATACCCACGGCTGCCGTTGTATGCGCCCTGCTGGTGGCCTTCGGCGGCATGTTCCATTCCGACGAAATCGTCCAGCAGAAGCTGCGGCTGTATGACAAGCTTTTTACCCCGACCACCATCAGCTTCAAGAACGGCACAGCGCTGGCCTTTGTCATGGAGCTGCGTTATATCTCCGTAGACAAACCGGCCGGCTACAACGCGGATGCCGCCCGGGAGGAGCTGGCCGCCTATGCACAGCCCTCGGAGGAACCGGAGAAAAAACCGAACATTATCGTCATCATGGATGAAGCCTTTTCCGATCCAGCCGTGCTTGCGGATTTTCAGACCAATGAAGATTATATGCCTTTTATGCACAGCATGATGGACGGCGCGGACAACACGGTTTCCGGATGGCTGAATGTTTCAGTCCTGGGGGGAAATACTGCAAATACCGAGTTTGAATACCTGACGGGGAATACCATGGCCTTTCTTCCCACCGGCAGCATCCCCTACCAGCAGTACATCAAGGCAGAAACGCCTTCCATGGCCTCCCACCTGGCTTCCCTTGGCTATAAAACGGTAGCCATGCACCCTTACAAGGCAACCGGCTGGGACCGTGATAAGGTTTATCCGGACCTGGGCTTTCAGGAAATGCATTTCCTGCCCGATTATAAAAATCCGCTTCTTGTAAGAGAGTATGTAAGTGATAAATCGGATTTTGAGAAAATTATTGAAACCTACGAAAAGAAAGAACCCGGAGAACCGCTGTTCGTATTCAACGTAACGATGCAGAACCATTCTTCTTATACGGAAAGCTTCGATAATTTCCAGCCGGATATTACCGTGGAGGGCGCCAATTCCACAGCCCTGAACAATTATTTATCCCTGATGAAGCTTTCGGACGAGGCGCTGCAGGAGCTGATTGCCTATTTTGAAGGGCAGGAGGAAGAAACCATCATTGTTTTCTTCGGTGATCATCAGCCTACCAACTCCGTTGTGGAGCCGGTATGGAAGCTCAATGGGAAGCGTAATGCAACACTGACTGAGGAAGAACTGTCACGGCGTTACAAGGTTCCTTTCATCATCTGGGCCAATTATGATATTGAGGAAACCACAGGCGTGGAAACCAGCGCGAACTATCTGGGCTTTCAGACGCTTCAGGCCGCAGGCCTTCCCCTTCCTGATTATTTCAGCTATCTGGCCGCTTTTTCCGGGGAGGCGCCCGTAATCTCCGCCAACCATGTGGAGCTTAAAGATGGTACCTTTACGAATGCGGACGATCAGAAGGATTTGCTTTCCGGCTACAGAGGCTATCAGTATTACCAGATCTTTGATGCATCAAAGCGTAACGGCGGTTAATTTCCCACGCCGGAAAAACCGCACGGCCACATAAGCGTAACCCAATTACAGCTCTGGAGGTACAACGACAAAAATGAAATTCATGAATACAATGACGGCGGGG